>JBJTSM010000338.1:0-2046 GCA_046076685.1 Planctomycetia bacterium
GATCCCGTCGCTGGCGCTCAGGGCTTGTATGGGAAGCACGAGCCGGGGGATGGCGTCGGGGGTGATGCAACCAGATCCCGTCGCTGGCGCTCAGGGCTTGCCTGGGAACGGTCAAGGGTCCCAATACAAGCCCCCGGCGCGAGCCGGGGGATGGCGTCGTGGGTGATGCAACCAGATCCCGTCGCTGGCGCTCAGGGCTTGCATGGGAACGGTCACGGGTCCCAATACAAGCCCCCGGCGCGAGCCGGGGGATGGCGTGACGGTCGACGGTGGCGGCACCGTTCATACAAGCCCCCGGCGCAAGCCGGGGGATGACGCCAGGGATGACGCAACCAGATCCCGTCGCTTGCGCTCAGGGCTTGTATGGGATCGGTCACGGGTGGTCGAAGGCCTCGACCGCGGCCTTGATCCGGGCGAGCGTGAGAACGGCCGACCGCCGCCTCACGGCATGGCGACCGTCTCCCCGCCCGCGCGGGTCGCCAGTGCCCGAAACGTGGTCAGGTCCACGTCGTCGGTGACGAGCCGGACCGACCCGTCCGCGTTCAGAAAATTGCAGCCGTTCGTGTGCGGCGAGAAGAACCCGCTGGGGCTGTTCGTGGGCAGGTTCGGGGCGCTCGAGCGAATGTGGCAGGTCGTCTGCACGTTCGCCGGGCGATAATTCCACGACCGATGGGAGTAGCCCATCCGCTGCCACCAGCCGTCGGCGTGCACGACCTCGCTGCCGGTTATGCTGCCCAGCCAGGTCGCCTCGGCCATCCGGCTCATCCGCTCCCCGACGATGACCGTTTTGGACAGGCCGTCCGTGATCTGCCCGCTGCGGATCCGGCTGTTGCGAAAGAACACCCCGTCGAAGGTGCCGTTGTTCTCGTGGTCGCTGGTGCCGAGCACGCCGGCATAGGAGGCGACCGGGGCCCGGGTGAGCACGGTGCCGGCTCCGGAGAGCGCGGTGGCCGCCCCCGACTCGCCGTAGTCGAGGATGTCGACGAGCCGCGGCGCGGTGTCGCTCGGGCAGACGTAGAGCCCCATCAGGCCCGCCGCGGAGCGGGCCACGGCGTTGCGGGCATCCATGATCGGCACGGAGAGATCGAGCTGGTCGTGCAGGCCGGCCTCCTCCACGTGGGGCAGAATCGAGGCGAAGAAGCTCCAGCCCGGCTCGAAATAGCTCGCCGTGGTCGTCGTCAGTGTCCGCCAGTTGACGTTGCCCGGATCGCCTGCGGAGGTGAACGCCGGCGGAAACGACCGCTTCGCATCGTGGAAATGCTGCAGGGCCAGACCGACCTGCTTCAGGTTGCTCACGCATCCGGTCCGCCGGGCCGATTCCCGCGCGATCTGCACCGCCGGCAGGAGCAGGCCCACGAGCGTGCCGATGATCGCGATCACGACCAGGAGTTCCACGAGCGAGAAGCCGCCGCGCGGGGCGGACGGGCCGTCGTGCCGGGCTGGTGCAGGGATGGTCATGATCGGGTTTCGCATGGTGGTTGTTTTGGGTGTGGTTGTTCGGGGTGGGATCGCCGGGCGGGATCCGCATCGCTGGGCCAGGGAGTCGCAAAAGGCGTGCCAAAAGCCGCCGGAACCCATTCCGCGCCGGGCCCGCGCGATTCGTGCCGCAGTCTCGCGGCCACGCCGCCGCCGCGAGGAATCTTTCGCCGCGGCGGTGAAAGATTCCCCGGCCGTTCCCGCGACCCAGATTTGGTGGCGGGCACCTTTTGTCATACAAGCCCCCGGCGCGAGCCGGGGGATGGCGTCGGGGGTGATGCAACCAGATCCCGTCGCTTGCGCTCAGGGCTTGCATGGGACGCGCGAGCCGGGGGATGGCGTCGGGGGTGATGCAACCAGATCCCGTCGCTGGCGCTCAGGGCTTGTATGGGACGCGCGAGCCGGGAGATGGCGCCGGGGGTGATGCGACCAGATCCCGTCGCTTGCGCTCAGGGCTTGTATGAAAAGAAATCCGCTCCCGTCCCGGATTTCTGCTACTTCTTCTGCTGCAAGGCCGCGCGGATCTCCGCCAGCGTGAAGCGCCGGGCCTTGAGGGTTTGAATCCGCCGG
>JBJTSM010000339.1:0-6578 GCA_046076685.1 Planctomycetia bacterium
TGTGGATCAAGCGGCTCGACACGCCGTAAGAACGATCCCGGCGCTCGCGCTTCGGGCTTGCATGGGCGATTCGGGCTTGCAGCGCTCATAAAAGCCCCCAGCGCAAGCCGGGGGATCGGCGTCACCGCCGGCGCGGCATCAAACCGATCCCGGCGCCGCCCGTGGGGGGGCCCTGTTCGGCCCACGCCCTCAACGGTCGCAACTTGAACCGCCGCCCCAGGCGTTTCTCCGGTTCGGATCCGCACGACCTCGGCGAGGTTCGTCACGAAAATCTTGCCGTCGCCGACCTGGCCGGTCCGCGCCGTCGTCATGATCTTGCTGATCACCGCCGGGGCCTCGTCGTCGCCCACCACCACCTCGATCTTCACCTTCGGCAGGAAGTCCACCGAATACTCGGCACCGCGGTAGGTCTCCGTGTGGCCCTTCTGCCGGCCGAAGCCGCGGACCTCGGTCACGGTCATTCCCTTGACACCCTGGGCGTTGAGGGCGTCCTTCACTTCCTCGAGCTTGAAATGGCGGATGATGGCTTCGATCTTCTTCATGGTATGTCTCCCGTGCATCGGCGAGCGTTCAAGGCCCGCGGTTGGTCTCTCGTGCTGCCGATCACGTGACCGGCCGCCGAGGAAATGAATTGCACATCTCGTGCCAAACCAAAGTCAGCGGATTTCACGGGGTTTTTCGACATCCCACGCCGGGCAGTGTCGCGCCGCCGAGGCGCGATCAGCCGCCCCCGGGCCGATTCCCGCCGGCTCAAACCGTTCGGGACGCTGCCGAACGGCGGGAAAGGCCGGCTGTCGCGCCCACGAGGCGCCTGTCACCCCGGCTACGCGCCGCCTCCCCCCCGGAGCGTGTTTGTTGGCCCGGTCGGAGGCCATTACACTCCCGAGGTTCCGGCACGATTGCGACGATGGCGCTCATTCCGATTCCGCAGTGAAGCTTGGAGGCTGCCTTCCATGGTGCACGACACACCTCTCCGGTCCGCCAGCGGCGGCGCGGCTTCGCCGACCGTCACCCGGCGGCGGTTCCTCGGCACGGCGGGGGCTGCGATCGCCGCCCCGTATGTGATCACCTCCACGGCGCTCGGCAACGCCACGACGCCGCCGGCCAGCGACCGGATCGTGATGGGGGGCATCGGCATCGGTAACATGGGCTCGGGCGACCAAAACGCCTTCCTCGGCCGGTCCGACGTGCAGTACGTGGCCGTCTGCGACGTCCGCAAGAAATGGCGGGACGAAGGCAAGGCCCGCGCGGACGCCAAGTATGGCAACGGCGACTGCGCGGCCCACGTCGATTTCCGCGAACTGCTCGCCCGCGACGACATCGACGCCGTCCACATCGCCACCCCCGACCACTGGCACGCGATCATGACGATCGCCGCCTGCCGCGCGGGAAAGGACGTCTATCTGCAGAAGCCGGAAACGCTCACGCTGCGCGAAGGCCCGCTGATGATCGCCGCGGCCCGCCGCTACGGCCGCGTGGTCTCCGGGGGCAGCCAGCGGGTGCTCGAAGACTACAAGGAGATCGTCCACCCCTGCTGGGCCGGGGAAATCGGCGCGATCAAGTCGGCCGACATCAGCGTGGGCGGCCCCTCCCAGCCCTGCTATCTGCCCGCCCAGGACACGCCCTCCGACATCGACTGGGATCTCTGGCTCGGGCCGGCGCCGTGGGAGCCGTATCACTCCGGCCGCTGCGACGGCAACTACGGCACCGCGGGCAACAGCTGGCGGTCGTACATCGACTATTCGGGCGGCAGCCTCACCGACTGGGGCGCCCACCACTTCGGCGGCACGATCTTCGCGACCGACCTCCGGGAACTGCAGCCGGCGAAGGCGACCTACCACGCGGCCTCGTCCGACGGGAAGGATGCCGCCTATGTGAGCGTGACCTATCCCAACGGCGTCGAACTGCACCACAACCGGCCCCAGCACCTCCGCCCGACGAACCTGCTCGTCGGCGGCCGCGGCGCGATCCAGATCGCGGGCGACGGCCAGCCCCGCGCCGCCAAGCCGGTGCCCGTCTACAAGGGCACCGGCGGCATCTACGGCGATTTCATCGAGTGCGTGAAGACCCGCGAGCGGCCCTTCCGCGACATCGAACTGGCCGTCAACACGATGACCGCGCCGCACCTGATCGGCATCGCCTACCGTCTCCGCCGGTCGCTCGCCTGGGACGCCGCGGCGCAGCAGTTCGTCGGCGACGAGGAGGCCAACCGCCTCTGCGACCGCGCCCGCCGCGAGCCCTGGATTCTGTAATTCACAGATAAGACCGCCGCCCCGAAGCCGGTGCCCCACGCGAGATTCTCCTCCCTCCCTTCCGCGAGCCAACCATGGCCTACGATCCCACCAGCCTCGACAAGCCGCTTGAAGTTCTAAAGGCCTTCGACTGGGGCGGCGACACCTCCGCCTTCCAGCCGATCGACGACGCCGTCATCGCCGCCCATGGCGACTCAGCGGCGCGGGCCGACCTTGAAAAACGCCTGGCTGCGCTGCTGGCCGCACCCACCTCCCGGGCCGCGAAGGAATATGTCTGCCGCAAGCTGTCGCTGATCGGCACGGCCGCCTCCGTGCCGAGCCTGGCGGCGCTCCTGCCCGAGAAGGATCACTCGCACATGGCCCGGTATGCCCTCGAGCGGATCCCCGCGCCCGAGGCGGCCGAGGCCCTGCGGAAGGCGCTCGGCAGCCTGCAGGGAGATCTGAAGATCGGCATGATCTCGTCGCTCGGGGGCCGCGGCGACGCCGCCGCCGTGCCGCTGCTCGCCGCCCTGCTCGCAGGCGAATCCCGCACGGCGGTCGCCGCTGCCGACGCCCTCGGCAGGATCCAGGCTCCCGAGGCGTTGCAGGCCCTGGCCGGCGCCGGAGCCGTGGCCGACGCGGCCGCCGCGGCGGCGATCTTCGATGCCCGCCTGGCCGGCGCCGAGCGGCTCTTGCGGCAGGGCAAGCGGTCCGAGGCGACGGCGATCTACAAGTCGCTCGCCGATGCCGCCGCCACGGCCACGACGCCGACGGCGAAGGCGGCGCGGCTGGCCGCCGCCCGCGGTCTGCTCGCCTGCCTCGACACCACCACCGCGTCCTAAACGCCGTCGCGGGTTCCCATTTCGTTCACGTCCACACGCCTTCAGGAATTTCGGCCATGCTTTCGCTGATCGCCCGGTTGCCCGGTGGTATCGCCGTCGTCGGCTCCGCGCTGGCCCTTGCCGCGCTCTCGAGCGGCATGCCGCTGGCCGCCGAGCCCGCCCCGCAGGATGCGGTGCAGATGACGATCGACTTTCTCGCCCGCGACGACGCCGACTTCCGCGCGATCGGCCTCGACCGCGTGCGGCATGGCCTGAAAGGGGAGGCGACGACCCGGCAGCTGGCCGGCCTGCTCTCGAAGCTGGCGACGCCACGTCAACTGGAACTGACCGCCGCGCTCGCCGACCGCGGTGACGCAGCCGCGCTCCCCGCCGTGCTCGCCGTGCTCGAGGCCTCCCAGGAGCCGACCGTGCGGGCCGCGGCGGTCCATGCTGTCGGCGGGCTCGGTGGGGGCAACGAAGTCACCACGCTCACGCGGTCGCTGGCCGCGGCCGATCCGGAGCGGGCGGCGGCCCGCCGGGCGCTCACGGTGATCCGTGGCAACGAAGCCGCGGCGGCGATCGTCGCCCAGTCCAAGCAGGCGGATGCCGGCCTGCGACCCACGCTCATCGACATCCTCGCCGACCGCCGGGCAATCTCCGCCCTGCCCGACTTCCTCGCCGCCGCCGTCGGCGACGACGCCGCGATCCGCACCGCGGCGATGCGGGCCCTCGCCAAATTCGGCGGCGCCGAGCAGTTTGCTGGCATGCTGCAGGGACTGCTGAAGGCGGACCCCGGCGGCGAACGCGACGAGGCCGAGCGGGCGGTCGTGACGGTCTGCACGCAGAACCCCGGCAAGGACAAGTCGGCTGCGGTGCTTCTCGAACGGTTCAAGGCGGCCGACGACGCGACCCGCGAAACGCTGCTGAACGTGCTGGCCCGCGTCGGCGGCGACGCCGCGATCGCCATCGTCGACGGGCTCGTCGCCGATGGCGACGCGGCCAAGCGGAAGCTCGGCCTCGCCGCCCTGTCGAAGTGGCCCGACGCCACGGTGTCGCAGCGGCTCCTCGACCAGCTCGGCAAGGCGGAGGATCCAGCGGAACGCGACCTGCTGCTCGGGGCGCTCATCCGCATCGCACCTCTTCCCGACAACAAGCTCGACGACCGGCAGAAGCTCGACTTGCTGCAGAAGACGATGACGCTCTGTCGTCGCGACGAAGACCGCCGGCGCGTGCTGGAACGGGCCAACGCCATCCGCACGATCGAGACGCTGCGGTATGTCGTGCCCTACCTCGACGACCCGAACCTCGCCGAGCCCGCCTGCCTGAGCGTGGTGGAACTCGCCCACCACCGCAGCCTCCGCGATGCCAACAAGGACGAGTTCACCGCCGCGCTCGACAAGGTGCTGGCGACGACGAAGAACGAGGAGCTGGTGGAGCGGGCGGAGCGTTACAAGCAGGGGCAGACGTGGGAACGCAAGAAGCCGGCGAAGGGCTGACCGTTGGCTCGAGCCACAAGAGGTAATACGCGGTGATGAGCCACTGGAAGAGCTGCACGTTCATCACCCAGTCAAGCCCCGCGTGAAACACGAGGCCGGCCAGCAGCACCGGCAGCCGCAGCGCGGGAAACCAGACGAGCAGCGGGAAGCCGAATTCGAAGGCGAGCGTGCCGTACGTCATCGCCCGCGATGCCGCCTGCGTCAGCAGGAAGTCCGGAATCGGAAACCGCTGAAACTCGCCGAGCTGCAGCACGATCCCGACGGCGGTGCCGTTGCGCCAGGTCGGCCCCAGCGCCTTCCACACCGCCGCCGTGAAGTAGACGACGCAGAGCTGCAACTGCAGGATGCGCTGCGGCCAGGCCGGCACGAGCCGGAGAGGATGTTCCGGTGACTGCCCTGCCGGGGCAAGAAAAGATCGCCGCACGGCCCGGGGCAACGACAGCGCCCCGTCGGATCTGGCGAAGATCAGGAAAAAGGTTCCGATCCGGATGAGCGTGTCGCCGGAATGCAGGATCTCCATGTTCCGCCAGGAGTAGCTGGCCGCGGCCAGCCAGGCACACGCCGCGGCGCACCGCGGACAAATCCCCAGCCAGAGCCCGAGGCCGCCGACGAGGCCGAGGAGGCGGATCAGGCCGACCGCCGCGACGCTGTAGCCGGTGACGAGGTAGATGCTCAGCCGGTCGCCGCCGACCATGCCGCGATGCACGTCCGGCGGGATCACGCCGTCGTTGCCCAGCCACATCGGCATGTCGGGCCAGAGCAGCCAGAGATTCACGAGGCTGAGCAGCCCGAGCCAGGAGCGGAACCAGGCCAGCGGACGGGGATCGACCGGGTCGCGCACCCAGTGGTCGAAGGCGGCGGCGGCCCGCGCGATCACGGCAAGCGGCGGCTTCATCGTTCCCACTCCGGGGGCACGGCCCAGCGGTGAAACGCATGGCTCTGCCAGGGCGTGCGGCGGACGTCGGCCCGGAGTTCCGGCCGCACGGCCGGCTCACAGCGTCGCCACCAGCGCACGAGGTCGATCACGGCCGGGTCATATCCCTCCTCCCGCAGCCGACGGACGGCGCATTCGGCGAACGGCTGCCAGAGCCGTCGCTCGGCGTCCAGCCGCAGGTGGTCGTTCAAGTATTTCCGCCAGCGGTCCTTCCGCCACCGCTCGAGGTAGCCCATCGCGACCATGTCGGTGAGCATCCTTCGATCGGTGGTGCCGTCGCGATCGACGAATCGCACCTCGACGCAGATGTCGTCGCCGCGTGGATCGGGTGAGAACATGTCCCACGCCTGCCAGAGGCTGAAGAGGAGCATCGGCCCGGCCGCGGCCCGGTCGATCACGGACTTCGCCGGGAACCACCCGTCCGGCATCGACCAACTGAAGGCCGTGAGGGCATAGGCGGCGACGAGGATCGTCGGCCAGCGTTGCACGAGGCCCGGCAGCAGGCCGGGCGGAGGGGCGGCGGTGGAACGAACGGGCTTCATGCGAGCGCCATCACTTCCGAAACGCGGCGCCGTCGAGGCCATGGGCCTTCATGAGCCGGTAGAGCGTGCCGCGGGGCAGCCGCGCGTCGCGGGCCGCCGCCGATACGTCCCCCGCATGCCTCGCCAGGAGGTCGTGGAGATACTGTTTTTCGAACCGCGCGACATGTTCGGCCCGCTGGGCGAAGTAGCCGACCGCGTGAGCCGCGTCGGCCGCGCGACCGGCCGCCGTGACCACGTCGTCGGGCAGGTCGTCCACGCCGGCGACGGACGACTGGGTCATGGCGATCGCCCGCCGCACCACGTTCTGCAGTTCGCGGACATTGCCGGGCCAGTGGTAGCTCTTCAGCACCTGGTAGACGTCGGTCGACAGGCCGTTCACCCGGCGGCCCATCTCCTGGCCGGCCCGGTTGGCGAAGAACTCGGCCAGGAGCCCGATGTCGTCACCGCGGGTGCGCAGCGGCGGCAGGTCGATCCGCACCACGTTGATCCGGTAGAGCAGATCGCGGCGGAACTCTCCCCGCTCCACCATCTGGTCGATGGCCCGCGACGTGGCC
>JBJTSM010000340.1:0-4043 GCA_046076685.1 Planctomycetia bacterium
ATCGGCTTCAGCGACGGCATGATCATGCTCGCCCACCTCATCGAGGCCGGCACCGTGCAGGCGGGGATCATCTGCTCGGGCGAAAACATCTCGAAGGTCGTGCACACCACCTGCGAGCGGCTCCTCGGCGACGAGAGCATCACCCGGGAACGGCTCCTGCAGATGCTCCCCACGCTCACGCTCGGCTGCGGGGCCGTGGCCGCGGTTCTCTGCCACGACAGCATCTCGAAGAGCGGGCACCGGTTCGTCGGGGGCGTGGCCCGTTCGGCCTCGCAGCACCATCAGCTCTGCATCGGCAACGGCGACTTCAGCGTCGGCCAGGGGGAGGAGATCGCCCCGATCATGACCTCCGACGCGGCCCAGCTCATGATCGCGGCCGCGAAGCTCGGTGGCCGGGCGTTCCCAGACGTCACCGCGTCGCTCGGCTGGTCGAAGGACCACGTCGATCACGTCTTCTGCCACCAGGTGGGCCGGCAGGTGAACGACGCCTTCTACCGAGAGATGGGGCTCGACTTCGACAAGGACTTCGCCATCTACAACCGCTATGGCAACATGGTGTCGGCCGCCCTGCCGGCCGCCCTCGCCATCGGCGCCCAGGAGAAGGACATCCAGCCGGGGGCGAAGGTGCTGCTCACCGCGTTCGGCAGCGGACTCAACACCCGCTTCCTCGGGTTCGAATGGTAGCCGCGCCTGCCGGCCGATGACGTCGCCATGACCGGAGCCCACTCCCCCCACCGAGAGCCGTCGCCCAGCGGGCACGCGGCCTGCCCGTTCGGCGCCTCCTATCCGTTCGCGTCGCGATTCGCGACGGTCGGCCGGGCCGCGGGCGATGGCCGTGGGGCGTCGCCCGGGCATCGCATGCACTACTTCGACGAGGGCACGGGGCCCGTCGTCGTCTGCCTGCACGGCAATCCGACATCGGGCTTTCTCTTCCGCAACCTGATCACGGCGTTGCGGCAGGACTTCCGGGTGATCGTGCCCGACCACGTCGGCTGCGGCCTCTCCGACAAGCCGAATGTCTCCTTCCGCGCGGCCGACCGCGTCGGCCACCTCGAGGATCTCCTGGGCCAGCTGGGCATCGGCCGCTTTTCGCTGGTCATGCACGACTGGGGCGGCCCGATCGGCACGGCACTGGCCGTCCGCCGCCCGGGCGACATCGAGCGACTGGTCTACTTCAACACCACCCTCGCCGAGACCCATCTGCTGCCCGCGATGATCCGCCAGGCGGCGTCGCCCCTCTTCGGCAGGCTGCTCACGCAGCACACGATGCGGTTCGTGAAGCTGCTCACCTCGCTCGGCGCCGCCTGCCCGCTGCCCGACGAGGTGAAACAGGGCTACCACCGCCCCTATCTCACCCGGTCCAGTCGGCGGGCCATCTGGGGCTTCGTCCGCGACATCCCCTTCTCCCGTTCCCACCCCACGGCGCCGCTCATGGAGGAGATGGTGGCCGGGCTGCCGACGCTCGCCGCGAAGCCGGTCAGGATCGTGTGGGGCATGAAGGATCCCTGCTTCCATCCCGGGATCCTCCGCGAGGTCGCCGCCCGGTTTCCCTCGGCCGACGTGACGCGGATCGACCACGCCTCGCACCTGGTGCTCGAAGACGCCCCGGGCCGGGCGATCGCCGCGGTGAGGGAGTTTCTCGAGCCCGGCACACACGTCCGTGGCGACGAGCCGCCCCCGGTACGGCCGGCCGCCCTGCCGCTCAGGCACGACTCCTCCGCGGCAGCCCAGCCCGCGACCTACGGGCTTTATTCGGCCCTCCAGACAGCCGCAGCCGCCATGCCGTGGGTGCCGGCGGTGACGAAGGTCTCGTTTCCCCGCTGGCGCGGCAGCCCGCGGTACGAGGCGATCGATTTTGCAGCGCTCGCCGCCCGCATCGCCGCCTACGAGCACGGCCTCGCCTCGGCGGGCCTGCGGGCGGCCGAACGCGTGATCATGCTCGTCACGCCCGGGGCCGACTTTCTCGCGCTCAGCTACGCCGTGATGGGCCGCGGCGCGGTGCCCGTGTTCATCGACCCGGGCATGGGCGTGGAGGCGGTGGTGGCGTGCATGCGTGAGGCCGCACCGAGCGGCTTCATCGGCGTGCCCAAGGCCCACCTGCTGCGGCTCAAGGCCGCGGAACTGTTTCGCTCGCTGCGGTTCTGCGTGGTCGCCGGCGGCGTGCCGCTGCTCGGGGCGACGCGGCTGCGCGACCTGCGGCGGCATGCGGCCGGCCGACCGGAGCCGATTCCGCGCCAGGCGGACGACCCGGCACTCGTCGCCTTCACGTCGGGCGCCACCGGCAGGCCGAAGGGGGTCGTCTTCACCAACCGGATGCTCACCGAGCAGCTGGCGGTGTTTCGCGGCCAGTTCGGCTTCAGCGGCGGTGACCAGGATCTGCCGCTCTTGCCTGTCTTCAGCCTCTTCACGGCGGCGCTGGGCGTGGGCAGCATCTTTCCGCCGCTCAATCCGAGCCGCCCGCTGTCGCTCGTGCCGAAGCAGATCATCCGCGTGATGCGGGACCTCGGCAACCAGACGTCGTTCGGCTCGCCGACGCTCTGGTCGAAGCTCGCCGAACACTGCCGGCAGGCCGGCACGTCGCTGCCGCAGCTGCGACGGGTGTTCATGGCCGGCGCCCCGGTGTCGCAGAAGACGCTCGATCTCGTGAAGGCGGCCTGCCCGCAGGCGGAGAGCTTCACGCCGTACGGCGCGACGGAGGCCCTGCCGGTGACGCTCGCCGCCGCGGACGACCTCCGCGCCGACCCGCCCGTCCTCGCGGTCTCCGGCGAGCGGGGCACGCCGGTCGGCCGCGCGATCGCCGGCGTTTCGCTGCGGGTCGTGCAGCCCGTGAGCGGACCGTCGGCCACCCCGCTCGTCGACTGTCCCGAGCGGGTGATCGGCGAGATCGTCGTGAGCGGCCCCACGGTGAGCCGTGAATACCTCTGCAGGCCCGAGGCGAACGCCGCCAGCAAGATCTCCGACGGGGAGCGGGTCTGGCACCGCATGGGCGACATGGGATACCTCGACGCCAGCGGCCAGCTCTATTTCTGCGGCCGCCGGGCCCACATGGTGGCCACACCTGGCCGCGTGTTTCACAGCGTGCCCGTGGAAAACGTGTTCAACCGTCACCCCGCCGTGAACCGCACGGCGCTCATCGGCATCGACGGCCTGCCGGCGCTCGTCGTCGAGCCGCATTCGCGGTCGCTCGACGCGGAGGCCAGGCGCCGGCTCGCCGACGAGTTGCGGGCGATCGGTGCTGCCGATCCGGTCACGGCCCCGATCCGGCGGTTTTATTTCCACCGCTCGTTCCCGGTCGATGCCCGGCACAACGCCAAGATCTTCCGCGACCGGCTCGCGACGTGGGCCGCGACCCAGCCGGCCATCGAGATGCCGGTCGACGTGGCCGCACCGGAGACGCGTGCCGCGGGGCAGGCATGAAGACGCTCGTCACCGGTGGTGGCGGTTTCGTGGGCGGCGCCCTCTGCCGGCGGCTGCAGGCGGACGGCCACGACGTGACGGCGCTCTCCCGCCGCCCGGTCGACCAGCCAGTCGCCGAAGGCGTCGCCAACGTCATTCAGGATCTCGCCGCGGCCGACGCGGTCGCCGGGCTCACCCGGCTCTTCGCCGGCATCGACTGCGTGTTCCACACGGCGGCACACGTGAAGATGTGGGGCCCGCGGGACGCGTTCGTCCGCGGCAATCTCGTGGCGACGGAGAACGTGATCGCCGCCTGCCGCGCGGCGGGGGTGCCGCGGCTGGTCTTCACCAGTTCGCCGAGCGTCGTCGCCGCCGATCACGACCTGCGGGGCGTCGACGAGTCGCAGCCCTATCCCGCGCGCTATCGCGCCCTCTATCCCGAGACGAAGGCGGCGGCCGAACGGGCGGTGCTCGCGGCCCACGGCCCCGCGCTGCGGACGATCGCGCTGCGGCCGCACCTCATCTTCGGCCCCGGTGACACGAATCTCGTGCCGACGATCCTCGAGCGGGCCCGCGCCGGCAGGCTCACCCAGGTGGGCGACGGCCGCAACATGGTCGACCTGACGTTCATCGACGACTGCGTGACG
>JBJTSM010000341.1:0-2878 GCA_046076685.1 Planctomycetia bacterium
CCTCGTCTGGTATCTCGGTGCCGACCAGAAGGCGATCGCGACGCTGCTCGACTGCTCCGAGCGGACCGTCAAATACCGCTGGCGGGCCGCCCGCGAGGCCGTGCGAAAGGCCCTCGACGGCGAGCCGCCCTGAGCCGGCGGGCGAGATAGCCTGAATCCCGCTCAGCCGGCTTCGTCGGCGGACGCCAGCGCGCGGAGGATGCCGATGGCTTCATCGAGCGAGACCGCGTCGTAGCCGCGGATGCAGGCCTTGCGATCGCACTCCGCCAGCAGGAGTGCGTCGAGAAAATCCGGGTGTGCCTCGAGCCGCTGCCTCGCCCGCGCGCCGAGCGTGTGGTTGGCGTGGGCCGACGCGGCCTCGAGTGATTCGATCAGCCAGCGGGTCCGCGGCGTGATCAGCTCGCCGAGCGCCTCGAGGCAGGCGGCGACGGGATCCGCACGGTCGATCGCCCGCCCGACGTCATGGACAAGCGCCGCCGTGAGCAGCTCCTCGTCGAACGGCCGCTCCTCGTAGACCCGGTCGAAGACCTGCAGCGAGTGCTCGAGCACGTCTCCCTCCGGATGCCGCACAGGATCCTGCCTGACGGTTTCGAGCAGCCGCACGAACGAGGCGATCTGGTCGAAGCGGTCGCCGGCCAGATGGGAAAGTCCGCCGGCAGGATCGCTTCCCCGCGTCGCCTCCCGCCGGATCTCGTCGTGGCTGGGAAGCTGCTCCTCCGGCACCCAGCCGCGGGCCACCCGGCGGGCGGCGCGAAACCGCGACCGGGTGACATCGGCGCCGTGGCCCATCAGCCGCGCCGCCTCCTCCGCGATCCGTTGCCGCAGCTTGTCCGCCCCCGCGTCCCGGGCCTCGTCGCTCATCGGGATCCGCCCCCGGCTGCGGGCTCCGCCGCCAGCGGCCGCCAGCGGATCTTTTTGACGAGCGCCGTCGTCGCATAGGTCGCGATGCCCAGCGGCTGCGAGGGCAGCACCTCGTCGCGAACCGAGATGCGGTGGCCCGCGAGCGGCTGATCGATCACCTGCTCCTCGTCGATGAAGCAGCGGATCCGCTCCGGGGTGACCAGCACCCGCACCGCGTACCAGCGGCCGGTCTTGAATTCCCTGTACTGCGTCGTGGCGTTGTGTGCGGCGTCTTCGCCGTCGATGCTCGACAGGCCGACCACGCCGCCCCCCCAGCCACCCAGGATGAGGCTGCAGGGATCGTCACCGACGGGAAAGGTCAGGCCGCAGAAAAAATCGTTTCCCTCGGCCCGCTGGGCGTCGAGTGTGATCTCATAGCCCTGCCGCGGCACGTCGCCCGACCAGGTGATGCCGCTCAGGTCGGCGCCCATGCCGATCCGGATCGCCCCGTCTTCGACGGCCACCTCCCCTTCGCCGCCAAAACCGCTCGGCCGCCACTTGCCGAGCGTCTTGCCGTCGAAGAGCGGCCGCCAGGCTTCGGCCCGGTCCCCCTGCGCGGCCTCGGAGCCGGGGGCGCCGCCCGTGAGTTCGGCCACAAGCGTGTCGGCGCGATACACCTTCTCGAGCGCCGCCAGGATGCCGGCCGCATCCACCGACACCGCCCGCGCCTGCGTGTCGTCGTAGGCGATGTCGAGCACGAGCGACTGGATGTTGCCGTCGAAGATCAGGCCCACCAGCTCGCCCGCGATGTTCACGACGGGGCTGCCGGAGTTGCCGCCGATGATGTCGGCCGTCGAGACGAAGTTGAACGGCGTCCGCAGGAAGGCGTCGTCGCGTTCCAACTGCGGGCGGAGTTTCTGCCAGCGCGGCGGCAGGTCGAAAGGGGGCGTGTCGGTCTTCGATCGGGCCCGCTCGAACAGCCCGGCGTAGGTCGTGATCGGCGGCACCTTTCGCCCGGCCTCCTCGTAACCCTTGACCGTGCCATAGGCGAGCCTGAGCGTGAAGGTGGCGTCGGGATAGCTGCCCGCGCCGGCCGCGGCGAACACCGCCTGCGTGATCTCCGCATGCGCCTGCCGCTTGATCTCCCCGGCGGCCTCGACCGTGGCCCGCAGCGACCGCGACTCGTCGTCGACGATCCGCGCGAGAGCCAGCATCGGATCGGTCGCCGCCGCCACCGCGGCCGCGCCGCCGTCGTAGAGGGCCCGCCGCGTATCGGGCCTCGCGGCGTCGGCTACGGCCCGCCTGCCCAGACCGGTGCCGCGGACACACTCCGCCGCCCGCTCCCGGGGCGAACGGCCCCCGAGCACCCTGCGCACGAGCGGATCGTCGGGGCCGAGCGACGTCGCCAGGAAGGTCAGCGAGTCGGCCAGCTTCACGATCTCGAAGGCGTCGTAGACCGGCTCGTCGGAAAAGAGGGCGAGCTCCAGAGACTCGCGATTGGAGTCACGGTATTCGCGGAGCCGTTCGCCGCTCGGCTTCGCGGCCTCGGTCGCGGCCCGCAGGATCGTGCGGGCGTTGCCGAAATACTGGCTGTTGAATCCGACCGCCGCCTCGAGGAGGTTGTGCCGCAGGGCGACGGCGGCGATGTCTCGCTCCGCCTGCTCGATCCGCTCGAAGGGAGAACGGCCCGACGGTGCGTCTCCGCCGGCGGTCCGCTTCGCCACCAGCTCGCGGAGTTTCGCCTCCGCCTCCTGCTTCCGGGCGATGAACCGTGGATCGAGCAGCCCCGCCAGGATTCCCTCCCGGGCCTTGCGCCCGTTCTGCACTCCGAAGAGGTCCCCCATCGCCTGCCGCCTTTCCTCCGGGCCCTCGCCTGAGTAGGCGTCGAGCATCACCTCCAGGCGGTTCAGCACGGAGAGGGAAAACGGCATCTTACGGTCGCGCATCGCGAGCAGTTCCTCGAGCGTGCTGCCCCGGTCGGTGTGCCCCGGGTGTCCGGAGACGAAGACGAGGTCGCCCGCGGCGACCGGCCGCCGGC
>JBJTSM010000342.1:0-4113 GCA_046076685.1 Planctomycetia bacterium
CGGTGACATCGGCCGGTTCGCCAAACGGATGGAACCGAAGGAGGAGACCGGGAGGCCTGAAACAGGGAAGAACGAAACCGGAAAAGATCCACAGGCCGCGGAGGCGTCGGAGCAGGGGGGGAAGTCGGGGACCGAAAAGTCCGATGGCGGCCAAGCCCCCAAAGACAAGACAGGCGACGGTCAGGTGGATAAGCAAGCCGACGGAGCCGCCGATGGCAAGGCCGCCGACGGCGGGGCTGGCAAAGGGAAGCCGGGCGAAGGTGAGGCACAGCAGGGCTCGGCGGGAGACGGGGCCGCGGCAGAGGAGTCCGAGAAACCGGACGGCGACGACGACGCCTCGCGGGCCCGTCGCACGCGAAAGCGGGTGGCTGCCGCCGAAAAACGGATGCGGCAGGCGCAGGACAAGCTCGAACAGGCCAAGCGTCGCGAGGCTCGGCAGGAGCAGGAACAGGCGATCGAGGAACTGGAAACCGCCCGGGCGGAACTGGAGGAGATTCTCCGTCAGATGCGGGAACAGGAGGTGGAACGGCTGCTCGTGCAGCTGGAGACCAGACTGCGAACGATGCTGCGGGCCCAGCGGGCAGTGCTCGCCGGCGCGGAGAAGCTGGCGGCCGAGGAGCGGCCGCAGACGGACCGAGAACGTCAGCTCGAGTCGGTGCGGCTCTCGAGGGAGCAGCAGGCGATCGGCAGCGATGCGACCAAGGCACTCACGCTCGTGCGGGACGACGGCTCGGCGGTGGCGATCCCGGAGGCCCTCGAACAGGTGCGCGACGACGCGGGACAGGCCGCTCTGCGGCTGTCGCGGGCAGACGTGGGGGGGACGACCCGCGGGATCCTGCAGGACCTGGTCACGAGCCTCGAGGAGATGATCGCGGCGCTCGAGAAGGCCAAGCGTGAACAGCAAGCCCGGCAGCAGGGAAGCCAGGAAGGGCGGCCTGCCGAGCCCGGCGAGCAGCCGCTGGTCGACAAGCTGGCCGAACTCAAGATGATCCGCTCGCTGCAGATGCGGGTGAATTCCAGGACAAAACGGTTTTCAAAACTGCTTGCCGATGGCACGGAGCAGGCGGAGGAGCCGGAACTGCTCGACGCCCTCGAACGCCTGGCGGAACGCCAGCGCAAGATCGAACGGGCAGCCCACGACATCGTGACCGGCCGCACGGAGTGAGGCGGGGCGAAAAAGGGGACATTCTGCTTTTTGATCCCCCGCCCATTCGCACCGAGTGCAGAGAGAAAAAGCAGAATGTCCCCTTTTTCCAAATCCTACGGATATGATGGTGGGGTATGAACGAGGGCGTTTGCATTTCCGGCACACCAACGGCCTGCGGAGGCCGGATCCGCACGGGGTCGACCAAGATTCTGCTGGCGGTCGTGATGCTGCTGGCGGTCGCCGGCCAGGCCGCGACGGCCGCCCCGCAGCGGGATCCGGCGAACGCCGCGGATCGCGAGGTGGATCGACCGGCTTCCGAACTCGAGCGACCGCCATCGTGGTCGATCCCCACCCGGGCCGACGTCCGGCGGCAACTGCTCGAATGGCTGGATACGGTCGCCGCCACCGCCCCGGCAGACGCGGTCACCGCCGTGCGAGAGGCGTGGCGCGAGCTTGAACCCGCCGAGAACGTTGACGACCTGCTCGATCTGGTCATGGATTCATTCGCGCGGATCGACCCGCGGTGTGCCGCGTTGCAGCGCAGCGTCGGCGAAAACCGCGAGACGGTGCCGGCCGACGTGGAATGGCTGACGGGCTCGGCCACCGCGGCGTTCGAACGCGACGCCGTCCGACTCTGGCTGGGCCGCGAGCGGGTCCGGAGCGACCGGTTCGACGATGGGCTGGCCCTGCTGGCCGATCTCGACCCTGCGACCGCCGTCGATCCCGCGGCGCTGTTGTTCCATCGCGCCGCCTGCCAGCACTGGCTGCTCGATTCGGACGTCGCCGTGGAAACACTCGACCGCTTGCTCGAGCGCTCCGGCGAGATTCCGGTGCGGTACGAACGGGTGGCACGGCTGCTGCGGGCCGACATCGCGGCGCTCGAGGATGAGTCGCTGGATCACATCGCCAGGCGGATGCGCGACATCACCCGGCGGCTCGACCTCGGCCGTGCCGGACCGAGGACGCTCGCGGTCCAGGACGGGGTGATCGATTCGCTCGACAAGTTGATCAAGGCGATCGAACAGCAACAGCAGCAGCAACAGCAGCAGAGCCAGTCTTCGGGAGGCGCCGGCGGCGGTGGCAACAGCAACGACGGGACGCCGATGGATGACAGCCGCATCGCGGGTGGCAAGGGCGCGGGCGAGGTCACCAAGCGGGACATCGGCGACACCGACGGCTGGGGGAAGCTGCCGCCCCACAAGCGCGAGGAGGCGCTGCAACAGATCGGCCGGGAGTTTCCGGCGCACTACCGCGAGGCGATCGAACAGTATTTCAAGCGCCTGGCATCGGGCGAGGAGAAGCGATAGTGCCGATCATGCTTTCCGCCCGGGAGACGGGCCTTCCACGCGTGTGGGTGCCTGCCGCGTGGGCCATCGTGCTGGCGACAACCCTGATGCCCGCGCTCGAAGCCCGCGAGACCGTGGCAGATCCGGCCGTGCTCGTGGAGGTGGAGCAGGGGGACGGTGGCGTGGTGACGGGCCGGCTCGAGCGGATCGACGCGGCGGGCGTGCGGCTGATCGAAGCCGGTGCCGGAGCGGCGACGCCGCGTACGCTCCCCGGCGACGGCGTGCGGGCGGTGCGGCGCACGAACGCCCCGGCGACGGCAGCGCACGAAGTCGTACTGACGTTGATCGACGGCGCGATGCTTTCCGGAGCGGACTTTTCCTGGACCGGCACTCAGGAGAGAAACCAGGACGGCACACAGGACGGCAAACAAGAAGACGGGCGGGTGGCGGTGCTGCTTCGGCCAGAGGGCCGGATCGAACTGCCCGTGGGCCGCATCCGGTCGATCGCCTGGCGGCGCGCGGCCGACGCGAATGCACCGCCAGCCACGCCGGGCCCCGCGGCCTGGCAGGCGGCCATCCCCGACGGCACGCAGAGCGATCTGGTCGTGGTGGGAACCGACGAGAACCCCGAGTTCGTGGAGTGCGCCATCACGGGCGTGTCGGCGGAGAGCGTCACCGTCGTGCTCGACGGGGAGACCATCCCCGTCAAACGTGCGAAGGTGATCGGCATGCAGTGGCTGCGTGGTGAACCGGCCACCGCAGACGGGGTGGCGGGACGGACGCTCGTGACCGTGTCCGGGGGCGAGTTGCGGGCCCGACAGGTGGAGTGGTCGGTCGACGCCCTCGTGGTGGACGGAGAGATCCGTCTCCCGGCGGCAATGCTGGCCGGCATCGACTATGCCGCGGGCCGTATCATCGGCCTCGCGGCGCTCGAGGCGGAAAAACTGGAGGTGGAGCCCTGGTTCGGCGGGCTCCTGCGGCCCGCGGGTGGCGATGCGATCTTGACTGCTTTTTTCGCTCCACGGAAGACGGCCGTCTCCCGCGAGGAGTTGCCAGCTGCGGGCGGCCGGCCCCAGCCGGGCATGATCATGCGGCCGCGGACCGTGGCCGTGTGGCGATTGCCCGCCGACAGTCGGCGGTTTCGCACGGTCGTCTCGGCGGCGGCCGGACCGCAGGCCGCCGATCCGGTGATGGTGACGGTCGCGGTCGACGATCGGGAACTCTTCCGCCGGCAACTCGACGCCACGACCAGCACGACGGCGGCCGCGGCGCAGGCCGACGACGGCGGCATCCCGATCGATGTCGACGTTTCATCGTCGCGGCGTCTGACGGTGACGGTCGACTTCGTGCCCGGCAACGGCATCGGCGGAGCGGTACGTTTTGCAAACCCGATCATCGAGCGATAGCCACCGGAAGGCTTTCATGGAGCGAATCAACCGGGTCGGGAAACGCGACAGGATCGTAGCGGCGGTGACGTGCTTTCTGTGCGTGGCGGCCGGCGCCGCGTCGACCGCGACGGCAGAGGTGCCGTCGGCCGTGCTCGATGCGCAGCAGCGGCGGATCGACGTCATCCGGCGGGCGTCGGCCGCGGCGGTCGCGATCTTCGCGGGAGACGCCGGGGGCGGCTCGGGCGTGCTCATCAGTCCCGACG
Organism: Planctomycetia bacterium; assembly: GCA_046076685.1. Lineage (GTDB taxonomy): Bacteria > Planctomycetota > Planctomycetia > Pirellulales > UBA1268 > CAMCQY01. The sequence continues at coordinate 4,085 of JBJTSM010000342.1, forward strand.
GCTATGCCCTCACCAATTTCCACGTCGTG
>JBJTSM010000343.1:0-2278 GCA_046076685.1 Planctomycetia bacterium
GTCCGCACGACCTGCCGCGCGGCGCCTGGGGTGACGACACCGCGATGGCGCTGTGCGTCGCGCGCAGCCTCGTGGCGTCGGGCGACTGCGATCCCTTCGACCAGCTCGCACGCTACCGCCGTTGGCAGCGCGACGGCGAAGGGTCCGCTACCGGCGAGTGCATCGGCATCGGCGCGGGAACGGCACGGGCGCTCGTCGACGGCCGGCCGGACGGTGCGGTGCCCGACGGCGCGGAATCTTTGGCCCGGATCGTGCCGCTCTCGATGCGCTACTGGGCGGATGCCGAGACGCTGCGGTCCGCGGTGCGCACCACCACCGCCGTGACCTGTGGCGAGGCCGCGACCTTCGACGCCGCCGCGCGTTGCGCCGCGGCGTTGCTCGCGGCGCTGCGCGGCGCTCCGCCGGAGGACATCGTCGAGGCCGTCGACGCCGCCGGAGCCGCCGCTTCCGCGACCCCGCTCGTCGTCCCGAGCGCTGCGATCGCGACCTCGCCCATGGTCGTGCTCGCCGCCGCCGCGCGCGCGTTCGCCGAAGGCGCCGGCTGGAAGGACGCCGTGCTGCGCGCCGTCAACCTCGGCGGTCCGGCCGATGCGCTCGGTGCGCTGACCGGTGCATTGGCCGGTGCGCACTTCGGTGTCGAGGCGATCCCTGCCGCGTGGCGCGAGGCGCTGGCGGGGCGCGATGAGATCGAGGATCTCGCCGATCGTCTGCTCGCCGATGCCTTGGTGGGGCTGGTCGCGTGAAGCAGCCGCTGTGGGCCAGGGATACGGATGCGCGCATGCTGCGCATGCGTTTCCGGGACCTGCACCTCGGTCGCCCGCGTCGCGCCGCGCTGCGTCGCGCCATCCGCCGTCTCCACGCCGAGCTCGAAGCGCGGGGCATCGTCATCCGCCCGCATGTATGGTTCGCGGAGGAGTGGTTCTCGCCCGACGGCGTGCCCGGCATCGCCATCCCGTTCTATCTCGCGCATCCGCGGCTCGAGCGGCTCGAGCGCCGGATGAGCGGCTCGGTCGAGGGCGGCAACGCCGAAGCGCTGATGCGCATCCTGCGCCATGAAGCGGGCCACGCCGTCGACACCGCATACCGGTTGCGCCGCCGCCGTGCATGGCGTGCGTCGTTCGGCGCACCGCGCGCGCCCTATCCGGACCGGTATCATGTCGATCCCGTGAGCCGCGCTTTCGTGCAACATCTCGACGGCTGGTATGCGCAGGCGCATCCGGCCGAAGATTTCGCCGAGACCTTCGCCGTCTGGCTCGCGCCGCGTTCACGCTGGCGCAGCCGCTACGCCGGCTGGCCCGCGCTGCGCAAGCTCGAGGCCATGGACGCCATGATGACGAGCATCCGCGGCCGAGAGCCGCCGGTGCGTTCCGCGCACCGCATCGACACCGTGGCCGCCAACGACCGCACGCTGCACGAGTACTACCGTCGCGGCGTGGCGCGCCGTGCGCACCGTGATTTCGCGCTGGTCGACGCCAACCTCGGGCCGTCGTTCGGGCCGCGACCGCCGCGGGCCCGCGCCCGCCGTGCGGCGCCGCTGCTGCGCGCCTCGCGCGCGACGCTGGTCGCCGAGACCGTGCGCCGCACCGGCATCGACCCCTACGCCGCCCGCCAGCTGCTCGAGGTCGCCGTCGAGCGCTGCCATGACCGTCGTCTGTGGGTGCGCGGCGGCGTGCGCGAGGGCCGCGCCGCAGCGCAGCGGCTGCTGCTGCGGATGTCGCGCGCCGCGCTCGCCGGCGCCACCCTGGGGTTCACCCTATGAAAAGCCTGCGCATCCTCGTCCTCGTCCACCCCAACCTCGTGCCGCCGGAGAGCGTCGAGGGCTACACCGACCAGCAGATCGACGACTGGCGCACCGAATACGATGTGATCACCACTCTGCGCTCGGTCGGCCACGAAGTGCGTTGCCTCGGTGTGCTCGACAGCCTCACCGAGCTGCGCGCCGCGATCACCGAGTGGAAGCCGGATGTGGTGTTCAACCTCCTCGAGGAGTTCAACGGCATCGTCACCTATGATCAGCATGTCGTGGCGTTCCTCGAACTGATGGAGCAGCCCTACACCGGCTGCAACCCGCGCGGCTTGCTGCTCTCGCGCGACAAGCCGCTGTGCAAGCAGCTGCTCGCCTACCACCGGATCCCGACCGCGCAGTTCGCCGTGCTGCGCAAGGGCATCAAGTTCCGCGTGCCGCCGCGGCTGCGGGATCCGCTGTTCGTGAAGTCCGCCACTGAGGACGCCTCGCTCGGCATCTCCCAGGCCTCGGTGGTCGGTGATCCGCAGCAGT
>JBJTSM010000344.1:0-2903 GCA_046076685.1 Planctomycetia bacterium
GCTCGACCAGGAGGCCCGGGCCCGGGGCACGAGCGTCTATCTTCCCGACCGCGTGATTCCCATACTGCCGGAGATCATATCCAACAATCTCGCGAGCCTCCAGCCCGACTGTGTCCGCTACGCCCGCACCTGCTGGATCGAGTTTTCTCCCGAGGGGATTCCGGTCCACGCCGAGGAGGAGCGGTCGGCGATCAAGAGCAGGCGCCGGTTCACCTACGAGGAGGTCGACGTCTTCCTCGCCGATCCGGGCACCCCGGCGGTGGAGATGACCGACGAGGTGCGGGCGTTGCTCGGCCGCATGCGGGACCTGGCGCGGCTGCTCCGCAGCCGACGGATGGCCCGCGGGTCGCTCGAACTCTCGATGCCGGAGGTGAAGATCGACCTCGACCGCGACGGCCGTGTCAGCGGGGCACACGTCGTGGAAAACACCGAGAGCCACCAGATCATCGAGGAGTTCATGCTCGCCGCCAACGAGGCGGTGGCCGGCATGCTGGCCGCCGCGGGCGCCGGGTTTTTGAGACGGATCCATCCCGCCCCCGATCTCCGCAAACTGCGGCAGCTGACGGAGTTCGTCTCGGAGCTGGGGTTCGAGGTCGACACGTTGGAGAGCCGCTTCGAGCTCCAGCGGCTGCTCGCCATGGCGCGGGGCCGGCCGGAGGAACACGCCGTGCACTACGCCGTGCTCCGCAGTCTCTCACGCGCCGCCTACGGGCCGCAGGAGGACGGCCACTACGCCCTGGCCAGCGACTGCTACTGCCACTACACGTCGCCCATCCGCCGCTACCCCGACCTCACCGTGCACCGTGCGCTCGACCTGCTCTCCCGCGGCCGCCGGGCTGCCGCCGACGCGTTGCCGCGGCTCGGCGAGGAATGCTCGCTGCTCGAACGGCGGGCCGAGGCGGCCGAGCGGGAGCTCGTGAAGCTCAAACTGCTCATTTACATGAGCGACCGCCACGCCAAGGAGCGGGGCTTTGAGATGGACGGGGTCGTGACCGGCGTCGAGCCGTTCGGCCTGTTCGTGCAGGGCCTCGAGCTGCCGGCCGAGGGACTCGTGGCGCTCGAGTCGCTGCCGGACGACAGCTATCGATTCGAACGCGCGAGCCACACGCTCGTCGGCCGGCGGGCGGGCAGCTCGTTTCGGCTCGGCGACCGGGTGCGCGTGACGGTGTTGCGCGTCGACCTCGATCGGCGGACGCTCGATTTTCGGCTCGTCGGAAGGGCGGGCCGCCGGCCGCCGCCCCCGGGCAAGCGCGCCGGTCACCGCAAGCCCTCGCGGCCGCGTGCCGCCGGCAAGGGCCGCGGCAAGCGGCGCCGGGGCTGATCGCGACACCGCTGGCAGGTTCGTGCGGCTTCCCTACAATCCGCGACACCGTCCGTTCCTCCCGGGAAGCATTCCTCGTGTCGGCGACACTCCTTGAAACACCGCTGGTCGGCTGGCACCAGACGCACGGCGGCCGCATGGTCGACTTCGCCGGCTGGCGGATGCCCGTCCAATATGCCTCGATCGTCGATGAGCATCTGGCGACGCGGCGGGCGGTCGGCATGTTCGACGTGTCGCACATGGGACGGCTGGCGATCGGCGGCGCGGCGGCGATCGACTGGCTGGAATCGCTGCTCACGCGGCGGGTCGCCGGCATCGAGGTGGGCCGCGTCCGTTACACGCTCGTGACGAGCGACGCCGGCGGCAGGGCCATCGTGCTCGACGACGCGCTGGTCGCCCGCGACACGGACGCCGCGGATGGCACGCCACGGCTCTCGCTCGTCGTCAACGCCAGCAATCGCGATCGCGTCGTCGCCTGGCTCCGCAGCCGCCTGCCCGCGTCCGGCGTCACGTTTGCCGACCGCACGCTCGAGACGGCGATGATCGCCGTGCAGGGACCGCGGGCGATCGAGATCGTCGGCGGGCTTGCGAGCCCGGCCGATGCCGGCCGCATCGCCGCCCTGGGAAACTACCGGGCGACGGCCGCGGTGGTCGCGGGGCACACCGCCGCCGTGAGCCGCACCGGATACACGGGGGAGGATGGCGTCGAACTGGTCGTCGATGCCGCGGCGGCCGTGCCGGTCTGGGAGGCTCTCCATGCGGCGGGTGAGCCGCGTGGCCTGCGGCCGTGCGGCCTGGGTGCCCGCGATACGCTGCGGCTCGAGGCCGGCATGCCGCTCTACGGCCATGAACTGCGGGAGGAGACCGATCCGTTCGCGATCGGCCTCGACCTGGCCTTCACGCTGGACGGCCGAAGTTTTCCCGGCGTTGACCGGTATCGCGCTCTGCGAGACGAGCCGTCCGGGCGGGTGCGGGTCGGCCTGCGGTTCGACTCCAAACGGAGCGCCCGCGAGGGCGACGCCGTCCTGCAGGGGGCAGAACAGGTCGGCATGGTGACCAGTGGCAGCTTCGCCCCGTCGATGGGCGTGGCGGTCGCGATGGCGATGGTCGACCGCGATGTCGCCGCCCCCGGCACGATGCTCGAATGCAGCGTTCGCGACAGCCGCCAGCCCGCGGTGGTCAGCCCCCTGCCCTTTTTCAGGCGCGACAAGCAGCGGGCATGATGCGGTATGATGCCGCGGGTGTCCTCTTCCCCAGACCTCGATGGAGCATGGCATGGCGGCTGATCTGAAATTCGCGAAAACGCATGAATGGGTTCGTTCGGACGCGGGCGGCCTGGTGACCGTGGGCATTTCGTCCTATGCCGTCGAGGCGCTCACGGATCTCGTGTTCATGCAGCTCCCCGTCGTCGGCAAAAAGGTGAAGGCGGGCGAGTCGATCGGAGAGATCGAGAGCGTGAAAGCCGTCAGCGACCTCTATGCACCGGTGTCCGGCGAGATCGTGGAGGTCAACTCCGCGCTGCCCAGCCAGCTTGAGACGCTCGGCAAGGACCCGTACGGCGGCGGCTGGATCGTGAAGATCA
>JBJTSM010000345.1:0-2416 GCA_046076685.1 Planctomycetia bacterium
GTACGAGAGCAAGGTCCTGAGGCGGTTGCTGAGCGTAGCCCGCTTGTTCATCCGAGTGGTGCCGGTGCTCCTGCTCGTCGCCGTTTATCCGGCCGCCGCCGCCGATGACGCCAAGCCGATCACGCCCGCAGAGTGGCTCGAGTCGCAGAAAAAGCCCGCCTTTCGCGACGGCCACACGCTGCCGCGGCTGACGCGATTCGGCTGGGTGCTGCCGACCGACGCCCGGATCAAGCTTGCCGAAGACTGGGGCTACGCGGTCGAGTTCGGCGGCTACGTGGACGACAAGGTCGTCGCCCGGCTTGACGATCCGAAGAGCGACGAATCGAAACTGGCGGCCCTCGCCAAGGCGGATCCTGCCCGCTACCCCATCGCGGTGATCTGCTCCCGCCGCCTGCCCGGAGAGGAGGCGCCGGCCGAGGCCTGGACCCGCGACAAGGACGGCAAGGTGCTCAACGCCAAGGCGCAGTCGATGGACGGCACCCAGTGGAGCGAGGGCAAGGGGGCCGTGTGGAGCCCCGAGGCCCCCGATGCCGTCTGGCAGATGGCGGGCGCCTACCGCGCCGACCCGCTGCGGGAACTGCAGAAGCGGGGCGTGCCGCTCTCGATCGTGCTCAACGGCGGCGAATACGGCCTCGGCGTGCTCGGGTTTGCCAAAAAAGTGTGGTCGCAGGATCCGCGGGTGGCGGCGGCCGCCGAGAAAAACGGCGGCTGGCGGCCCTATGCCTCGGCTCGAAAGGGGCATGCGGAGCGGATCATCGCCGACGCCGTTCGTGCGGCGGTGCCCGACCGCAAGCTCTATGTGTATTACACCGCCGGCGGCCGCACTCTGCGGAACAAGGACTGGTCGATCGACGACTGGGGGGCCACGTGGGAGCACATGCGCGGCGTGAGCGACCTGCCCTCGAGCGAGGTCTACTACCGTCATTTCAACGACGGCTTCACCGGCCGGCTCGACATGCTCACGCTGGTGCTCAACGCGGTCGCGTTCGAGATCGCCAGCGGCGATCCGCTCTCCTACAACTGGGTGGCGGGCGGCTGGGTGCGCGGCGACGAGAAGAAGCATGTCGCCGACATGGACCGCTGGATCGGATTTCTCAAGTGCTACTACACCGCGGGCATGCTCGGCGCGAACGTCGGCTACTACGAGTATCCCAAGGGCGGGTTTGGCGTGACGTTTCCGGCCGACGAGCCGCCCGTCTGGCTGCGGCAGATGGCGGCCTCGGCCCACGTGCACGCGCTCTTCTCGCAGCTCGAGGATCTCGTGCGAACGGGCGACCTGGTCCCCGGGCCGATGAAGCACTCGATTTCGACGAACGACCCGGCCTACGAATTCCCGACCGGCGACGCGACGGCCCGCGTGCTCGTTCGCAAGCATCGCACGAGGCCGGCGTGGCTGGTCACCGCCTGGGCCGCCGATGGACCGGACCGCGACGTGACGGTGACGGTGCCTGATCTGGGCCGCCTCACGCTGCGGGCCCGCGGCTGCGGCAGCGTGTATGAGGCCACGTTGAAGGATGGCACGGTCACGCTCACGCAGCATGACGAGGAGGGCAGCACATTCACCCGCGCGGCGCCGGGCAAGCCGGTCAGCCGGCCGGTCGATCTCACGGTCGCCCCACCGCCGGCCAGGGAACGGCTCCTCTGGCTGGCCGCCGACCATGGCGTGGTCAAAGACGCAGCGGGCAAGGTGTCGGCGTGGCAGAGCCGGGGCGATGACGCAGGCAGCCTCCCGAAGGCGTGGGCAACGTTTGCCGTGCAGCAGACGGAGGCTGCGAAGCAGCCGCTGTGGGTGGCGGATGCGGTCAACGGTCAGGCGGGCGTGCAGTTTGAGAAGGCGCGGGTTCATCTCGGCGTCCAGCTCGACGAGCAGGCGGGGGCCGAGTGTGCCGGCCCGCTGACGGTCTGCGCCGTCTTCACGGGAGCCGTGCCCAAGGGGGACAACCGTGTCGTGTCGGGAGTCGTCTCCGGGGGCAACGATTACATTCCGGGCATGGGCTTCAAGATCCGTGACGGCGAGGCGGCGACGGAACTGGCCACGGGCGTCTGGCTCGTGAGCGCGTCGGCGCGGCTCGATGCCCCGCTCGAGCGGCTCGGGCTCGGGGTGATGAATGGCGGCACGGGCGGCCCCGGGTTTACAGGGGCGCTCGCCGAGGTGCTCGTCTACAAAGGAGCCCCGACGCCTTCCCGGCTGGCGCTCATCGAGCAGTATTTGCGGCCGAAGTACGGAAAGTCCGAGACAAAATCGGCGTCTCGTTGAGGCCGCGCGATCAGCGGGATCATCCCCTGAGGGTGTGGGACCGCGGCACCCCTTCGGGACCGAGAGGGGCTTTCGGGGAACAGGCTGATATACTACCTGCCATGGTTCCGCCACACCCCCGGACCGCCCCATGCCTCACCGCTTCAACGGACTCATCCC
>JBJTSM010000346.1:0-2355 GCA_046076685.1 Planctomycetia bacterium
AACGGCCGGGGCGTCGACCTCGGCCGCGGCAGGCTCTCCCTCGCCGCCCGCGATGCCGAGGGACGGCCCGTATGGACGCACGCGCTCGACCTGCCGGCGCAGGCCGGGCAGTTCACGTCGGTCGAGGTGCCGCTCAAGGAACTCGCCGTCAAGCCGGTGGACGGGCCGATCGACGTCGACGTGACGTTCGCCGACGCGACCGTGCCCGGAGCCCGCATCGCCGGGAGGCAGACGTGGAAGCGGCCCCTGCAGGCAGCGGTGGTGCACGACTTCGAGCAGCGCGAGACCTACAGCGGCTACCGGCCCGGCGCGGTGACCACGTCGCGGGCCACGGTCGTCGATGGAGGGGCGAACGGCAGCCCGCGGGCCCTGGCGCTGTCGGTCGTCCCCGGTCAGTCGGACAACTCGGTGCTCCTCCATCCGGCCCTGCCGGGCGTCCTCGACCGGGTGGAACTGATGATCCACGGCGGCAGCCGGCCCGTCACCCTGCAGCCCTGGCTCATCGACGCGGCGGTGACGGGCGTCTGGCTGCGGAAGCACAACCTCTTTTGGTGCGACCCGATCACCGTCGACTGGCAGGGCTGGCGGAAGGTGACGATCCGCTGCCCGCCCGTGCCCGTGGGGTACGCCGAGAAGTCGCGGTCGTTTCTGTTCGAGCCCGCCTATCCCCTGAATCTGGCGTTCGACGCCCGCACCGACGGCGACGGGCCCGTCGAGGTGCGGTTCGACGACGTGCGGGCGGTCACGCACCTGCCGCGCGACGCGTGGCACTCCGTCGAGATCGAGTATCCCGACGAAAGCCGCGTGCTCGCGCCCGGCAGTCCGCTCAGGGCGATCGTCACCAACTTCGCCCGCGAGCCGGCCACGTTCGACGTCGCGTTTCGGCTGCGGCACGCGCAGGGCTTCATCGCCCGCGAGGGCTCCCTGTCCCTGAAGATCGAGCCCGGGGAACGCCGCCACGTCACGCTCATCGACGGGCTGGCCGCGGGGGTCTATGAATTCGAGGTTGCGGGCATCGGCCCGCAGCCGCTCCGCGGCCCGCTCGTCGTCCTGCCGGCCGAGCGTTTCTTCGGCCCCACGCCGGAGACGGTGCTTGCCGATCCGCTCGCGCTGCGGCGGAAGCTGGGCCTGACCAACGAGCGGATTTATCTCGACTGGGACAATGTCGAGCCGGCCCCCTACGTGCGGCACTTCACCTGGTTCGACCAGGAGGCCGGCAAGCGGCTGGCCGTTCCCGACTCGCTCACGCTCGACCCGGTCGTCGGCTTCAGCGCCGATTGGGCCGGCCCCGAAGCCCGTGATGCGCTGGCGAAGGGTGTCTACACCCGTTACATCCCGAACATTCTCCAGGTGCCGGAGCGGCTCATCGACTGGAGCCTGTTCGTGCGGGAGCTGCAGCGGGAGTATCGCGGCCGGTTCGACCGCTGGGTGTTTTGGGAGAATCCCGACCTCGATCAGGCGCCGCAGAACATCCCGCCGGAACGCTACCGGCCGCTGCTCGAGATCTTCCATCGCTGGGTGAAGCTCTACAATCCGCGGTCGCGGGTGATCGCCGGCGGGTTCAACTTCGACAAGGCGCTCGCCTACCTGAAGAAGATCTCCGATCCGCACACCCTGCCCTTCGACGAGATCGCCATGCAGGTGAACCTCGGCGAGCTCTCTCCCGAGAAGGCCGACATGGAAGGCTTTCTCGACGATCTCAACGACCTGCTCCGGCTCCGCGAGACGCGTCGCACCGTCGCGATCACCGAGCTCGACTGGGGCATCGGGCCGCTCGTGTCGCCTGTCGAGCAGGCGGCTTACCATTCCCGGGCCGCGCTGCTGCTCCATTCCAGGGCCGCGGCAGCCCACCAGTTTCAGCTCGTGAACACCGGCTTCTCGCTCGACGGCTACGGCGTCTTCTACCGCCTTCCCTACGGCAACTCCGGCGATCTGCAGGCGTTCAAGCCGTCCTATGTGCCGAAGCCGGCCGCCTTCGCGCTCATGGAGACCCGCGGATTCCTCGCGCAGTGGCAGTATGTGACGAGCGTGGCCCTCGCCGATCGCAGCCTCGACGACGAGCGGGCGTATGTGTATCGAAACGGTCAGCAGCGGCTGGCGGCGGTGGTCTGGCGGGCCGTCCCCGGGGAGCGGGTCTATCGTGTGCCGGCCGCCTGGAGCGGGGCGGAGGTGCGCGATGCGTTCAATATGCCGGCCGACGTGACCGCGGGCCTGCGGGTGACGCCGTTGCCGCTGTTCGTCACGCTGCCCGCCGGATATCGGCTTGAAGACCTGCTCGAGGACCTGCGGCGGTTGCCGGCGGCCGATGGCAGCCATCCGGTGTGGCTTGATCTGCACCTTGCTGCGGACGACAGC
>JBJTSM010000347.1:0-2444 GCA_046076685.1 Planctomycetia bacterium
GGCGCACGCCCTGGATGCGGCCGGCCGTGGAGGCGCTGGCCGCGGCGGTGGGCCTCTCGCGCACCGGGCTCGAGTCGCGGTTCAAGGCGGCGGTCGGCCGGTCGATCCACGAGGAATACATCCGGCTGCGGCTCGCGGGCACGAGGCGGCTGATCACCGGCTCCGACCTGCCGCTGAAATCGGTCGCCGCCCGCACCGGCTTTCCCTCGGTGCAGTACATGACCACGTTCGTCCGGCGGCACACCGGCCTCACGCCCGCCCGCCTCCGGGCCCTCGAGAAGCGCGGCTGACCGGCCGGGCTGAATAAATCCGGGCCGAGACGCTATCTTTTCGGGCTCTGGAACCGCTCTGTCCATCACCACCACCTGCTCTTGGAGCAGCCCCTCATATGTCGCCCACCAAGGACGAAATCGCCGCCCGCCTCGCCGCCCAGAAGGTGCTGCCGCTCTTCAACTGCGGCGACGTCGCCACCGGCATGGGCGTGCTCGAAGCCCTGCACGCGGGCGGCATCCGCATCGTCGAGTTCACCAACCGCGCTGCCGGCGCGCTCGACGTCTTCCGCGGGCTCGTGGCCGAGGCGGCCACCCGCTTGCCCGACATGCTGCTCGGCGCCGGCACGATCATCGACGCCGCGCAGGCCGAGGCCTTCCACCGGGCCGGCGCCGCCTTCCTCGTCGCCCCGAATCTCGACGAGGAGGTGGGGGCCTACGCCGCGAGGCACGGCCTCTTCTGGTGCCCCGGCACCGGCACGGTGACGGAGATGATCCGGGCCCACAAGCTCGGGGCCACCGTGATCAAGGTGTTTCCCGCCGACACGCTCGGCGGGCCCGCCTTCATCAAGGGTGTCCGCGGCCCCTGCGGGTGGCTCAAGCTCATGCCCTCGGGCGGCGTGACGCTCGACGAGGCCAACCTCAAGGCCTGGTTCGCCGCCGGCGTGCACTGCGTCGGCATGGGCTCGCATCTCGTGGATGCCGCCACGCTCTCGGAACGCCGGTTCGGTGACTTGACCGACCGCACCCGCCGCCTCGTCGACCTCCTCGGAAAGGTGTGAACCCCATGGCGCTTGCCATCGTCGCCGTCGCAATCCTCGCGCTCGTGGCCCTCGTCGTCTGGGCGAAGGTGCACCCCTTCCTGGCGTTCGTGCTCGTGTCGGCCGCGGCGGCGGTGGCACTCGGCATGCCGGCCGCCGACGTGCCCGCCGCGATCCGCAAGGGAATCGGCGACATTCTGGGCGCCCTGACGATCGTGATCGTCACCGGCGCCATGCTCGGCAAGCTCGTGGTCGAAAGCGGGGCCGCCCAGCGGATCGCCACGGTGCTCGTCAAGTCGTTCGGCGAGCGGCACATGGCCTGGGCGATGGCGATCACCGGCTTCATCGTGGGAATCCCGCTCTTCTACGGCGTCGGCTTCGTACTCCTCGTGCCGATCATCTTCGCCGTGATCGCGCAATACCGGCTGCCGGCGCTCGTGGTTGGCATGCCGGCGCTCGCGGCGATGAGCGTGGCCCACGGTCTCCTGCCGCCCCACCCGGCCCCCACGGCCCTCGTGGCCAGCTTCCATGCGAACCTCGGCCTGACCCTCGTCTACGGCCTCATCGTCGCGGTGCCGGCCATCATCCTCGCCGGTCCCGTGTTTGCCCGCACGCTGGCGGGCATCGAGGCCCGGCCGCTGCCGGGTTTCGCGGCCGAGCCCAAGCCCGAGAAGGATCTGCCCGGCACCTGGATCAGCATCGTGACGGCGCTCCTGCCCGCGATCCTGCTGCTGTTCACGACCGTCAGCGCCTTTGTCATGCCCCCGCCGGCCGGGCAGGGCGTCGCCGCGGCGGCGGGCCCCGCGGCGATGGCCCTGCGATTTTTTTCCGATTCCGACGTCGTGATGATCCTGGCGCTCGTCTTCGCGACCATCTCGCTGGGCCTCGCGCGAGGCCGGTCGCTTCCAGCCGTGATGCACACGTTTTCCGGTGCGATCAACGACGTGGCTTCGATCCTGCTCGTGATCGCCGGCTCCGGCGCCTTCAAGGAGGTGCTTGTCAAAAGCGGCGTGAACGCCCAGATCGCGCAGGCCCTGCAGGGGCTGTCGATCGACCCGTTGCTTCTGGCCTGGATCGTCACCGCCGCGATCCGGGTGTGCGTCGGCTCGGCAACGGTGGCGGGGCTGACGGCGGCCGGCATCCTCGCTCCGGTCGTCGCCGGCGGCGGCGTCGACCCCAACCTGATGGTGCTGGCGATCGGCGCTGGGAGCCTCTTCTGCTCCCACGTCAACGACGCCGCCTTCTGGATGTTCAAGGAGTATTTCAACGTCAGCGTGGCCGACACGCTCAAGACCTGGACGGTGATGGAGACGATCGTGTCGGTGGTGGGGCTCCTCGGCGTGCTCGTGCTCGCGCGGGTGGTGTGAGGCGTGGGTGGGCTTGTGGGTGTGGGCTTGTGGGTGTGGGCTTGTGG
>JBJTSM010000348.1:0-7849 GCA_046076685.1 Planctomycetia bacterium
GCGAGGAGGCCAGCCGATGCAGGAGGCGGCGTTGGTCGGCAGCGAGCCGGATGGTCAGTGAACCCGTCATGCAGCAAATGGTAAGACGAATGTCGTGCAGATGCAAGACAAAAGGCCATTGCCGACCGTGAGCGGGCCGACGGCCGGCTGCTGCGCCGCTCAGGATTGGAGGGCGATCCGCACCTGCGCGGCGGTCGGAGAGAAGCTCCATCCGTCCCACGTGCGGACGCTGAAGGCCGCCACCGTGCCGGTGGCGCCGTCGGCCGGGATCCAGCGGATCATGCCGCCGGGCGCGAGGATCGGCTGCCGGAACGCCGCCACGAACGCCGGCCGCCGCGATGAAAAAGGCACCACCGGATACCAGCGGCCGTTGTCGAAGATCTGGAGCCGGCCCGACTGGACCGCATCGAGCATGAACTCCACGCTGCGGGTGGTGGTCTGCGTGGCACCCGTCGCCTGCACGAGCTGACCGTAGGTGATCTGCACCGGCCGCCCGGCGGCCGTGGGCCCGAGCAGGGCCGCGGCACTGACGGTCGGTGCCGGCGCGAGCCGCTTCACCGAGCGGATGAGCAGGGCACTCGTGTCGGAGCCTCCCTTGCCGTCCGACCCTTGCGCCTGCAGCGTGAGCGTGCGCGGCACGAGACTGCCGGCGGCGGGCGTGTAGGTGATCGAGCCGGGCCTCTGAAAAAAGGCATTGAGGCTCGCCGCCGTGCCCGAGAAGGTCAGTTCGCCACCGCCCCCCGAGACGACGACGCCGCGGCCGCTGCGGGCGGCGAGCGCGCCCGGACCGCCGGCGACGGCCAGCGTGGCCGTCACCCGCACGGAGTCGGCATCGGCAAACGGCCGCATCCCGGCGGGCCAGGTGAGGCTCGAGGCCCGTGCCGAGGTGGCCCAGAAGGCGATCGGAGCCTGCACGATCGTCGCGCCGCCGCGTTGGATCACGTAGGCGGGACCGTCGACCGGGAAGTTCGTCGGCGCGAGCCCGGCCGGGTCGGTGATGCCGGAGCCGTTGACCATGTCGAGTGCGAGCGTGCCCGACCCGCTGCCGGTCGTCGCCGTGATGATCCAGTTGGAGCCGCCTCCCTCCGCGGGCGCGACCTGCGTGACACCAAAGCCCCGCAGCCCCGACGCCACGAGCTGGAAGTTGCCCGCCGCGACGCCGGTGACCACCTCGCTGAACGACACGTTCCAGCGGACGTTCGCGAGATCGGTCGGGCTCGGGTCGAGCCGGGTGATCGACTGCACCGCGGGCACCGTGCGGTCGATCGTGTAGACGCTTCCCGTGAACGGCACGTTCGTGACCGCCAGGTCGTCGCCGTCGTGCACGTTCGTCGACGTGGTCATCTTCAGGCCGAGCGTGCCCGAGCCGTTGCCGGTCGTCGCGGTGACCGTCCAGGTGGCGGTGGCCGTGCCGGGCAGGGGCGATACGGTCTGGATCGCGGGCGTGCCGCCGAGGCCGGTGGGCACGAGGGCGAAGTTCGCTGCGGAAAGGCCGGTCACGGGCTCGCTGAAGGTGACGGTCCACGAGACCTGACTGGCGGAGGTGGTGCTCGGCGGCACGAGCGCGATCGAGGAGACCGTCGGCGCGGTCGGCAGCGGCTTGTCGATCGTGTAGAAGGCGGTGCTCGTCAGGGGCAGGCCCGTGACGGCGGGCGTGACGCCTGTCGAATTCGCCAACTGGAGGGCCAGCGTGCCGGAGCCCGTGCCGGTGTTCACCGTCACCGTGAAGCTCGTGCCGCTGCCCGATGACGGTGTCACCTGCGTGACCGTCGCGCCCGCAATGCCCCCCTTGGCCACGGGGAGGAAGTTGGCGGGCGACAGGCCGGTCACGGCGGAGTTGAAGGCGACGGTGAAGGTCACGGTCGCGGCGTCGGTCGGGTTTTGGGCGCCGCCCGGGATCGTGATCGTGGCGGTCGGGCCGACCGGATTCGGCCGCACCGAGTAGACCTGGCCGGTGAACTCGGCCGGGGAGAGCGGTTCGCCCGCCGAGTCGACGATCCCGTTGCCGTTGGCGAGGTTCAGGCCGAGGAGTCCCGAGCCCGAGCCGGTGCCCGCCGTCACGGTCCAGGTCAGGCTGTATTCGCCCGTGCCGTTCGGTGTGACCGAACTGATCGTGCCGGGCGTGAAGCCGCTCGGCGCGAGCGCGAAGTTCTGCGCCGTGACGCCCTTCACCGGCTCGCTGAAGCTCACGGTCCACGACACGGTCGCGGCGTCGGTCGGCGTCGGCTGGCCGCCCTGCTGCTTCGGCACCGTGTCGATCGCGGAGACCGACGGGCTCGTCGGCGAGACGGCACCCCACGGCCCGAGCGTCACGGCCACGCTCTTCGGGTTCGCCACCGACATCGTCGAGGACTGGTTCCCCTGATCGTCGTAGGGAAAGGCGTAGGCCAGGTTCTGGCGGCTGATCTGTTGCCCGCCGACCGAGGAATGGAAGTAACCCGCGTACCAGTTGGAGACCGACCCCGGCGCGTAGAAGGGGAGGTGGTCGGCGTTGCCGTTGGCCTGCGTGCCCACCCAGGCGGTCGTGTCGACGAGCCCGATCGTCACCGTGCCGCCCGTGGCCGTGGTGCCGGCCGCCTGCGGAGGCGAGAACGTGAAGGAGAGTGACCCATGATCATCGTAGCCGTTGCCCGGATCGGTGATGATCACGCCGGTGACGGTGTCGCCACTGATGACCGCCACGCCCTGGGCGGTTGCCGCGTTCGGGCCCGCGGGGGGCGGGGCGAACGTCACGGCCGGTGCGAGCGAATAGCCGCTGCCGCCCCCCGCCACCGCGGCGGCGACCACGCCCATGCCCAGCCGGTTTGCGAAGGAGGCGGGCGACGAGGTCTTCGTGAGGTTCACGATGCCGCGGTTGACCGCCGAGGCGACCTGGTTCT
Source organism: Planctomycetia bacterium (assembly GCA_046076685.1). Classification (GTDB taxonomy): domain Bacteria; phylum Planctomycetota; class Planctomycetia; order Pirellulales; family UBA1268; genus CAMCQY01. The sequence goes on from JBJTSM010000348.1 coordinate 2,880, forward strand.
TGATGTTGCCGAGCAGGTTGTTCTTCAGATGCTGCTCGTCGAGGAGCGTGTCGTCGGTCGGCCCCGGGGCGAAGATCCCCTTCGCAGCGAAGACGTCTTCCGTCGCGTTCGACGTGTACGCGGGGATCGTGAGCGTCATCTCCGCCCCGTTGACCACGCCCTTGAACTCGATCCCTCCCGCCTGGCCCTTCGGGATGCCGGTGAAGAAGTAGTTGGCCCGGTCGGCATCGAGGGGATTGGTGCTGTTGCCCGCCGAGATGCCGGCGTTGGGGTTCGGCACGACGAGGACGATCTGCCGGCTCGTGGCGTCGTAGAGCGTCTGCAGGGGCACGTTGAACCAGGTCTCGAGCGAGGCGGGGGCCCCGCCAAGCTGCAGCAGATCCTGCGGCGCGATGATCCGGTAGGGGTAGGTGTTGCCCCCGATCTGCGCGGTGCCCTGCTGGGTGGGCAGCGTGCCGAAGGCGGCGACGGCGGTCTGGCCCTGCGAGGCCAGGTAGGCGGCGAAACCCTGGGCCGATTGCGCGGGGGAGCCGAACACCGCGCCGCGGGACACCAGCGTGCCCACCCCGCCCGGCACCGCCGAATCGACGGGGTCGATGGTCATCGTCATCGGGAAGCCGAACTGGTCGACCGACGAGGTGTCGATGTAGAGGATGTTCGACTGGTTGAGCGTGTATTCGACGAAGTCGTAGACGACCGAGTGGTTGAGATCGGTCGGGTTGCTCATGTTGGGCGCGGAAACGGTGCCATCGGACTGCACCGGCAGCACCGGGGGCGAGTTCACGCCGAAGACGATCCGGGTCGCCTGCGTGAAGATCTGCGGCATCGTGATCGTGGCCGGGCCCTTGGTGAAATCGAGCGGGAAGGTGGGGAGGTTGCCGGCCGCCGTCTTGAGCGACGATGCCTTGGCGAACTGGCCCGCCGTGTTGAACCCCACCCACTCGAGGCCGTAGCCCCCGGAGGGGGGCGGATCGATCGTCACGGTCGGGGCGGAGAAATAGTTGCCCCCCTTGCTCACGGCGATGCTCGCCACGCCGCCATCGGCGACCGTGGCCGTGCCGACGGCGGGCGTCGGGTAGTTGCCGCCCCCCGTGAACACCACCCCGGGCGGGGTCTTCGAGACGTAGCCGAATCCGGGGTTCACGATCTGCACGCCGGCCACGCTCGCGGCACCCGTCGCCGCGAGCAGGCCGCCCGAGCCCGAACCGGTGAGCGTGAGGGTCGGCTGCGTGGTGTAGTTGCTGCCGGGGCTGTCGATCGTCACCTTCGCGATGCCCCCCGAGCCGTCGAGGGCGGTGACGCGGGCCGTGGCCGTCTGGCCGCCGTTGCCCGGCGCCGAGAACGCGAGCGACGGCAGGTAGCCCTGGCCCGATTTGCCCGGTAGCGGCACCACGGAAGCCACCGTGTTGTTCGTGATCACCGCGCCGGCTGCAAGGCCCGTGCCGCTGCCGCTGACCGTGACTGTGGGGCCGTAGCCGGAGCCGCCTTGCGTCGCGCTCATGCTCTGCACGATGCCGGCCGCGGTGTTCACCTGCACGTCCACGCTCGCGCCGTTGCCCTGCGCGAGGCTGATCGTCGGCGCATAGAAATAGCCCGAGCCCCCTGCGGTGATGTCGAGGCTCTGGATCGTGCCTCCCGCGGTGACCACGCCCGTGGCGAGCGCACCCTTGCCGCCGCCGTAGAAGGTGACGGAGGGGGATGTTTTGGAGTCGTAGCCGGCGCCGGCGTCGGTCACGGTGTAGTGCGTGATCTGGCCCTGCGGGCTGACCGTGGCGTAGCCGGTGGCGGTCTTCGTGCCGCCATCCACCGTGAACGCCGTCTGGTAGCCGCTGCCATTGCTCGTGATCGTGAAGTGCGTGATCGCGCCGCTTGCGTCGATGTCGGCGTAGGCCTCCGCCGTGGTTCCCGCGCCCGCTGGACCGACGGGCGGGGCGGAGATCGTCACGATCTGGCCGTAGCCCAAGCCGGCTTTTGTGACTTCGAAGCCGGTCACGCCCCCCTTCTTGTCGAAGCCATTCGCCGCGGCCGATGCCTGCGCGCCCGAGAGCGGTGCCGCGATCACGACCGTCGGGGCATACCCGCTTCCGGCGGCGAGGATCGTGAGGCCGCCGACCTCGCCGACCTTGCCCGACATGACCGCGGTGCCGGTGGCGTTGAGCGGCCGGTTGATCGGCTGGCCGGTGGCCGTGTCGTAGGCGACCTGGGCAAAGATGCCGACCGAGATCGGCACGGTGGACGGCAGTCCCGTGTTGTTGGTGATCGTGATCGCGAGCGGATCGACGAGGTATTGATCGGCCTGCACGATGGCGGAGGTACCGGACGGCGTGGTCACGGTCACGTCGTGGAATCCGACCAGAAGCGCCGGCTGCGTGACGGTGAGCGCGGTCGCCGACTTCGTCAGGATCGCCGCGGCCGTGCCGCCGAACCTGACCTCCGTGACTCCGTCGAAGTTGCTGCCCGTGATCGTCACCTGGCCGCCGCCGGCCGCGGTGCCGCCGCCGGAAGGTGGCAGCACCGACTGCACGACGGGCAGGGCGGCGAGCGCCAGCCGCGACTCGAGCGGTTCGAGGCCGATCGCGCGGCGGCGGTCGATTGCTCGGCGTCGGCGGGGTCGGGTGAGGAGAGACCGCGGCGGGAAGACGGGCATGGATGGGCCTCCGGGGCATGCCCGGAGAGCACCCGGACCATACCGAAGGCTACCACCTGCCGGTAGCGAGGCAAATTTTGCGGGTGGGGTGGACCGCGACGGCCCGGGCTGTTGCTTCGCCGCACTACCGCCAGCGGCGGAAAGGCTCGTAGATCCGTACGGAGAGCAGGAGTTCGCTGGCGCTGAAGGCCGAGCCCGCGTCGGCGCTGCTGATCGGCACGCCCGACTGGGCCGTGGTGACGGTCGTCGCACCGCCGGCCACCTCGAAGAAGCGGTAGCCGAGGTCGAGCACGACCCGCCGCGTCAGCTCGCAGGTGATGCCGCACCCGATCTGCCAGGCGAAGCTCGTGATGCCCGCCTTGCCGTCGACGGTCGCGTTTTCCACGGGGATCGCCCCGGCAAACGACTGCTGGTAGCCGCCCGCCCCGATGCCGCCGCCCAGATAGAATTCGAAATCATCCGTGATTTCGACGTCGCGCCACAGGTTCACGAGTGTCGACCAGCCCTGGTCCGCGGTCGCGTTCAGGTTCACACCGTCGAGGCTGTACGTGCGGCTGATCGGATCGCGGTAGCGGCCCTCAAATTCAAGCCGCCAGCCCGCGTCGAAAGACTCGAAGTCGATGCCCGCGGCACCGCCGGCCGTGAACAGCGGATCGGTGGCTGCGGGAAGATCATCGACGGTGAGCGTGGCGAACGAGCTGCCGAGGATGCCCGCCACGTAGAAGCGGTTCTCCGGCGGAGGATCCGCGGCGAAGGATGGCCGGGTGAGACACGCGATCAGGAGGGCCGGCAGGACGATCGTCAAGCCGGTGGACCCGGATCGTTTCCAGCAATTTTTCCAGTGAGTCATCAATCTGCTCTCCCGAATGGATCACTGGCGACAGGTTTTCGCCACGGGCCGTCGGCTCCCGTCAGCACCCGCACAATCGGCTTCCTTGGATCGATCGGCACTTCCGTCACGCCAGTCGCGACCGGCGGGGTTTCGCGTCAAATCTTGCCCAAGCTTTCCAGCCGCGGGCCGCCGGCGGCGGCACGGGCGACCAAACCCCCCTGGTTTGGCATGAGCCCGGCCGGGCCGCATGCTATTCTCCCGGGCCACCAGCCGCATTGCCGTCAGCAACCCCGAGGAGCCCCCCATGCCGTCGCCCCAGGCCGCCTGCGATCTCACCGCCAAGAAGTGCGTTCCCTGCGAGGGGGGCGTGCCCAAATATTCCTTGGCCGAAGCGGAGGCCCAGCTGGTAAACCTGCCCGGCTGGCGGCTCACGCATGACGGCACGCGGATCCGCCGCGACCTCGAACTGCGGAACTTCCGCGACTGCGTCAAGCTGCTCAACAACGTCGCCGCGCTGGCCGAGCGGGAGCAGCACCATCCCGACCTGCACCTCGAGGGCTACCGGCGGCTGTGGATCGAAATCTACACCCATGCCATCGGCGGCCTCTCCGAGAATGATTTTATTTTGGCCGCGAAGATCGACGCGGTGGCGCCCGCCTGACCCAGGCACGGTCGGGAGGACGCCGGTCGACCGCCCGCTATCATGAAGAGCATGGGCATGACTGAACGACGTTTGGCAATTTCTGCCGTCGCCGCCATGCTGCTCTGGGCGTGCTCGTTGCTTGTGGCGCGCACGACGGCTGCGGACCCGTTTCCGGAGCCCCGCGACAGCGAGCCCGCCGAACGTGGCAGCCCCATGCCCGCCGCCGAGGCGGCCGCCACGGTTTCGTTGCCCCCGGGCTTCACCGCCACGCTCGCGGCCGCCGAGCCCGCCGTGCAAAACCCGATCGCGCTGGCCTGGGATGCCCGTGGCCGGCTCTGGGTCGCCGAAAACTATACGTATGCCGAGCGGACGCAGCGGTTCGACCTGTCGCTCCGCGACCGCGTGCTCATCCTCGAAGACACCGACGGCGACGGCACGCTCGACCGGCGGAAGGTGTTCACCGACACGGTGCAGATGCTCACCGGCATCGAGGTGGGGCACGGCGGCGTCTGGCTGATCTGCCCGCCGCGGCTGCTCTTCATTCCCGACCGCGATCGCGACGATTTGCCCGACGGCCCGGCCGAGACGATCCTCGACGGCTTCGACGTCGCCCAGGCCAACTACCACAACTTCGCCAACGGGCTGAGGTTCGGTCCCGACGGCTGGCTCTACGGTCGCTGCGGCCACTCCTGTCCGGCGCGGATCGGCCGGCCGGGATGCCCCGACGAACGGCGGCTCCCGATGACCGGCGGCATCTGGCGGTATGCACCGCAGACCGGCCGCGTGGAGGTGGTGTCGACCGGCGCAACCAATCCCTGGGGCCACGACTGGAACGCCGAGGGTGAGGG
>JBJTSM010000349.1:0-10118 GCA_046076685.1 Planctomycetia bacterium
GGAACCGCGGGTGGAACAAGCGGACGACTTTGACAGGCGGAAGCCTATCCTACTCGGGAACGGGAGAGCATGTCCTGCCGCGCCGTCACGATGATCGAGACGAGCACGTCGTTCACGTCTCCCTCGCTGCCATAGGCGTCGCGAATGGCCTCCAGCCGCCGGCGGGCTGCCTGCACGATGGCGGCCGGCTCCCGAACAGTCGGTTCGAGGCCCAGCCAGGCATGCGGGCAGGCGAGTGGGTCGGACAGAGAGCGGAAAACGAGCGAATCGGCTGCGAAGGCGATCATGGTAGGGAAGCCCAGGGGATCCAAGCGCGGACGGCCACGGCGGCCATCCCCTGGATGGATTGGCGAGCGAGAGGTCGCCGAGGGGCAACGGCCCGGGGAAAATTTTGTCTCACCCCCCCTGCATTCGGGCCACGATCAAGTCGGGGCGGAGAGATTCGAACTCTCGACCTCCTGGTCCCAAACCAGGCGCGCTGCCAACTGCGCTACGCCCCGAGCAGCCATCCCGCGGCCGCGGGAGTGCCGGAAAGAGTCTACCGCATCGGGAACGGGAGTCACTCGGCCAAATGCTCGAAGAGCCGCTGGAACTCGTCGAGGTTCGCGAACGGGATCACGATCCGGCCCGCCCCCTTGCCGTTGGCGTGCACCACCACCTTGACGCCCAGGGCCCGCCGGAGGTCGTTTTCCACGGCCACGGTCTGGCTCGACCGCTTCGTCGCCGGACGGCCCGGCTTGCGCCTGGTCGCCGCACCGCCCGCCGTGGCGGGACGGGCGGCAGCCGGCAGCCCCTCCTCCTCGTCGCCGAGGCTGTCGGCGTCAGCCAGTTCGTCTGCCCGGAGAATCTCGGCCACCTCCGCCTCGATGACGCGGACCGAGAGCCCTTCCGCCGCGATCCTGTCCGCCAGGCGTGCCTGCTCCTCCTCGTCGCCCAAGGGAAGGAGGGCCCGCGCATGGCCCATGGAGATCCCGCCCGAACGGAGCCGCTGCTGCACCGAAGCGGGCAGCTCCAACAGGCGGATCAGATTGGCCACCGTGGAGCGGTCGATCGAGAGCCGCTTCGCGAGTTCGTCCTGCGTGCCTCCCCAGGCCGCCAGGTATTGCTTGAAGCTCGCGGCCTTCTCCAGCGGGTCGAGATCGCGACGCTGCAGGTTCTCGACGATGGCGATCTCCGACATCTGCCGGTCGTCCACCTCGAGCACCCGCACCGGCACGGAGCCCCAGCCGAGCCGTCGGGCGGCGAAGAGCCGTCGCTGGCCGGCGATGAGCTGGTAGCGGTCGCCGTAGGCCCGCACCACGATCGGCTGCACGAGCCCGTGCTCCCGCAGGCTGTTGGCCAACTCGACCAGGTCGGTGTCGTTGACGATGCTCCGGGGCTGCCACGGGTTCGGGTCGATCAGGCCCTCGGCGATCTCGCTGGTGGGCAGCGTCGCCGCCGCCTGTTCGAGCTCCTCCGGCTTGTGCAGGATCAGCCGTGCGGCCCCCGCGCCGAGTTCCGCGCGGGCGGGCTGCATGGCGACGGCGGCGCTGCCGACGGTCGCCGGCGCGGCGGGGGCGGGGTCGATCCCGGCCCGTCCCAGCAGTGCCTCCAGCCCACGGCCCAGACGTCGTTCCTTACTCACAGTCGCGTACCTCCATGCACAGTTCCGTTTAGGCCCGCGCTCCTCGTGAGCGCGGCGCGTAATCGAGCACACTCTGCGCGTGGCTGGGCGCCTCCGAGACGGCCACGTCGCGCGGGATGACCGTCTCGAAGACGATCTCCCCGAAGAAGTCCCTCACCTCGGCCTCGACCTCGGCCGTCAGTTCGAGCGCGGCGTCGTGCATCGTGAGCACGATCCCACTGAACTGCAGCCGGCCGGGCCGCTCGGCCATCACGTCGCGGATCACCTCGATCATCTGGGTGAGTCCCTCGAGCGCGAAGTATTCGCATTGGATGGGCATCAGCACCTCGGTGCTGCAGGCCAGCGCCGTCCGCGTCAGCTCGCCGACGCTCGGCGGGCAGTCGATCAGGCAATAGTCCCAGGCGTTGAGCCCGCGGGCGAGATGGTTTTCCAGCACCATCGACCCGCTCCGCGCCTCCGCCGCGATCCGCTCGACGTCGCGCACGCTGCGGCTGCCGGGAATGATGGAGAGATTGGCGACGCCCGTCTCCACGACCGACTCCGCGAGCGCCGCCTCCGACACGAGCGGATGGGTCGTGGCGGGCGCGGCACCGAAGCCCGTGGTGGCGTTGCACTGCGGGTCGAGATCGAGCAGGAGCGTGCGCAGGCCGCCGCGGGCCAGGCCGGCCGCGAGGTTGGAGGCGGTCGTCGTCTTGCCCACGCCCCCCTTCTGATTCGCCACGCAGAGAATCCTTCCCACGCACACATCCCTTCCAAACGACACCGCACGCACAACGCGTGCTCTCGGAATATCGGCAACGACCGGCCCCACATGGACGTCGTTTCACGTGAAACCGCCCTCGTTGCCCAGGCTGCATATATTGCCCGTTTCACGTGAAACCGTTGAGCGGTGACGGCTCGGATAGAAGCCCGAAGCGCAAGCGCCGGGATGGTGTGCCAACCGGCGCGCGATCCCCCGGCTCGCGCCGGGGGCTTTTATACAAGCCCGAAGCGCAAGCGCCGGGAATGCGGCCGGCGGCGTCACTCGAGCGGATTGAAGACGAGACCGCTGGCGAGCTTCGGATAGAAGTAGGTGCTTTTGGCCGGCATCCGCTCGCCGGTCTGGCTCACCCGTCTGATGTCTTCCACGCTCGCCGGCATGACCAGTGCGGCCAGCGGATAGCGGCCGGTCTCGAGGCCCTCCACCACCTCCCGGACGAGGTGCACGTAGCCGGGGGTCGGGATCTCCTTCGCGGCCAGCAGCTCCCCGATCACGAGCCGGTGCAGGAGCGACACGCCGAGGCTCCGCCACGCGGGGCCGTGGTCGGCCGCCACCTCGTCCATCCGGGCCCGGCCTGCGGCGGTGACCCTGGCCAGCGTCCAGGTCTGGTCGCCCGCCGTGTAGAGGCCGATGGTGCCCTGCTCGTCGGCGGTCTCGATTTCCAGCCAGACATTCTCGGCCTCGGCCGGGCCGCGGCCGGCCGGTTCGGTGGTGAAGCAGTCTCCCAGCCGGCTCGCCAGTTCCGTGGCCGTGGCCACGGCGGGCTGCACGAAAAGCCGGTGCGTGGGGAGCACCAGGAGCCCCGGATCGCTCATGCCCACGAGCATCATCAGCACGAAGTTGGCCGGGTGGTCGGAGGGCAGCGGCTCGCCCCCGTGGGCCTCGGCATAGGCGGCGGCCACCTCGTCGCGGTAGGTGCAGGCGGTCTCGTAGCGATGGTGGCCGTCGGCGATAAATACCGGCTTGGGCCCCAGGAGCCCCGCCACCCTGGCGGCGACCGCCTCGTTCGTCATCGGCCACATCCAGCTGCGCACGCCGAGGTGGTCGGTCGCCTCCACGGGCGGCTGGCCGGCCACCGTCCGGTCGAGCAGGTCCTGCACCTCCCCCTGCGGATCCGGGTAGAGCCCGAACACCTGGCTGAGGTTCGCCCGGCACGCCCGCGTGAGCAGGAGCCGATCCTGCTTTGGGCCCGACATCGTCTCCTCGTGCGGGTGGATGTTGCCGGTGCCGAAGCGCTCGAGCCGCACCCGCGCCATCACGCCGCGGCGGACATGCTTCACGCCCTCCACCTCGAACTCCTGGTGGTAGACGTAGAGGGCCGCCGCCGGCTCCTGCATGAGCACCCCCTGCTCCCTCCATTCCTTCAGGAATCGCGCGGCCCGGGTGTAGGGGTTTGAGCGGGCGTCGTCTCCGGGCTCCGGCCGGTTGAGTTCGAGCCGGATGACGTTGGCGGGATGCCGGTCGTAGAGCCGTTGCTGCAGCGCGGCGTCGATCACGTCGTACGGCGGGGCGATGACCTGCGAGAGGGTGCCGACGTGCTTGGGGTCGTAGCGGAGGCCGCGCAGGGGGGCGACGGAGGGCATGCTTCAGGGCCGCGGGAGGGGCGAAGGAGAGCGACCTCGAAGCGTAGCACACCCGCAGCGGCCGAGCCGACGCGTGAAGCCGCATTCCACGTGAAACGACTGCGGCCGCAGCAGGGCTGCGGCCGCAGGGTGGTTTCACGCTGGCTGAAGCGGGCCGATCAGTACCGGTAGTACGTCGGCTTGAAGGGGCCTTCGACCGGCACGTGCAGATACTCGGCCTGGGCGGGGGTGAGCTTCGTCAGCTTCACGCCCAGCTTGTCGAGATGCAGGCGGGCCACCTCTTCGTCCAGCTTCTTGGGGAGCAGGTGGACGCCGATGTCGTACTTGTCGGTCTCCGTCCACAGGGCGATCTGGGCCAGCACCTGGTTGGTGAAGCTCGTGCTCATCACGAACGACGGATGGCCGGTGGCACAGCCGAGGTTCACGAGCCGGCCTTCGGCCAGCACGATCACCGAGTTGCCGCTCGGCAGCGTGTAGCGGTCGACCTGCGGCTTGATCTCGACCTTCTTCACGCCCTTCGTGTTTTCGAGCCACGCGACGTCGATCTCGAGATCGAAGTGCCCGATGTTGCAGATGATGGCGTCGTTGGGCATCTGCTGGATGTGGTTGCCGAGGATCACGTCGCGGCAGCCGGTGGCCGTCACGAAGATCTGGCCCCGCGAGGCGGCCTCCTCCATGGTCGTGACCTCGTAGCCCTCCATCACCGCCTGCAGGGCGTTGATCGGGTCGACCTCGGTGACGATGACGCGGGCCCCCAGGGCCTTCATGGCGTGGGCACAGCCCTTGCCGACGTCGCCATACCCGCAGACCACCACCACCTTGCCGGCCACCATCACGTCGGTGGCCCGCTTGATGCCGTCGGCCAGACTCTCCCGGCAGCCATACAGGTTGTCGAACTTGCTCTTCGTGCAGGAGTCGTTGACGTTGATCGCCGGCAGCTTCAGCTCGCCGTTCTCGTGCATCTGGTAGAGGCGGTGGACGCCCGTGGTCGTCTCCTCGGAGAGGCCGCGGATGCCGCCGATCAGCTCCGGATACTTGTTGTGCACCATCGCCGTCAGGTCGCCGCCGTCGTCGAGGATCATGTTGAGCGGCTCGCCGTCGGCAAAGAACAGCGTCTGCTCGATGCACCAGTCGAATTCCTCGTTGGTCATGCCCTTCCAGGCGTAGACCGGGAAGCCGGCCTTGGCGATCGCGGCGGCGGCGTGGTCCTGCGTCGAGAAGATGTTGCAGCTGCTCCAGGTGACCTCGGCACCGAGGTGCTTGAGCGTCTCGATGAGGACGGCCGTCTGGATCGTCATGTGCAGGCAGCCGGCGATCCGCGCCCCGGCCAGGGGCTTGGATCGGCCGTACTTCTCCCGCAGGGCCATCAGGCCGGGCATCTCGTTCTCGGCCAGCATGATCTCCTTGCGGCCCCAATCGGCCAGCGACAGATCGGCGACTTTGTACGGCAGGCGGGTTTCGACATGCGACACGGGAAGGACTCCTGGATCGGGTGAGGGAGAGGTGTTCGGAAGCACCCTATCGTAGCCTTCCGCCCGTATTCGCCTAGAGCCGAGCCTGGAGCGTTGACGGATGGCTTTTTGCGGAGTCCGCTAGCGAATCATCCCCATCGCGCCGCGGGCGGCGGCCACGAAGTCCCGGACTTTCATCGGGTCTTTCCGGCCCGGCGCGGCTTCCACGCCGCTGGCGGTATCCACCGCCAGAAGCCCCGTGATGCGGATCGCCTCGGCGACGTTTTCGGGCGTGAGCCCGCCGTCGACCGCCATCGGCACCGCCAGGGAGCCGGCCCGGGCCAGCGCGGCCCAGTCGACCCGTTCCCCCGTTCCGCCGAGACGACCCGGTGCGGCGGCACGCGAAACGGCGGCGTCGACGATCACCATCGCCGGCGCGCGGCCCGCGGCTGCCGCCGCGGCGATCCACTGCCGCGCGGCCGTGAGGGCATCCGCATCGGGCCGCGAGCCGTCGAGACGCACCGCCCGGATCACGGGCAGGCCCGCCAACGCGCGGCACCGCTCGGGCGGGTCGACCGGCTCCGTCGTGCCGTCGAGATGACCGTGCAACTGGATGGCATCGAGGGCGAGCACAGCGGCGATCCGGAGCATCTCGGCGACCGTGGCGCCGGCGAAGACGCCCACCCGCAGCACGCCGGCCGGAATGGCGGCGGCCACCTCTTGCGCGCGGGGCAGATCGAGCAGCCGGGGCGAGCCGGTGACGAAGTTGAGGCCGATGGCGTCGGCGCCCGCCGCGGCGACCATGCCGGCGTCCTCGGGGGTCGTCACTCCGCAAATCTTCACATGAAACACGCGATCACCTCTTGGCCTCATATCCGGCGCCACCGGTCCGGGAAGCGGCTTTTTCTCCATCCGGCAAAGTCTACGGCCTCGTCGGATGGTGCAGGAAGCCGCCATGGTTGGTCGAAATCAAAGGAGCGTCAGTGGCGATCGTCACCTCCGGATGTTCAACCTCGTGTATCAACCGCGTCGGCACCCCTCCACCCGCCCCTTCATGGCCGTTCCGCGCACGCAGTTCTATCACCCGGCCCGGGTGATCGACACGGCGCTCCACGGCATCGACCGTGCCATCCGCCGAGCGGAGGGAATCGCGCTGGTGGTCGGCCCGCCGGGCACGGGCAAGTCGCTGCTCCTCGCGAAGGTGGCCGAGAGCGTGGCGGAGGACTTCAGGGTGGCCCTGCTCTCCGGCGCGACCATCTGCACCCGCCGCGCGCTGTGGCAGTCGATCCTTGCCGAACTGGGCCAGCCCTTCCGCGGCATCGACGAGGCGGAACTGCGGATCGCCGTGGGGGAACTGGTCCGCGGGCTGGCGGCCTCCGGTTCGGGGCTCGTGATCCTGGTGGACGAGGCGCACACGCTTCCCCTGCGGCTCATCGAGGAGCTGCGGCTGTTGGCCAACACGCCCACGCCGCTGCCGGCGGTTCATCTCGTGCTGGCCGGACCGCCGGCGCTCGAGGAGCGGCTGGGGGATCCGAAGATGGAAAGCTTCTCCCAACGGATCGCCGTGCGGGCCTACCTCGAACCGCTCGATCACGCGGAGACGGTCGCCTACCTGCGGACGCAGACCAGGGCCGCCGGACTCGACTGGGGCCAGTGTTTCGAGCCCGGCTGCGAGGATGCCGTCTACACGACCGCCGACGGCGTGCCGCGGCTGATGAATCAGATCTGCGATCAGGCGCTCGTGCTCGTGGCCGGCGCGGGCCGTCGGGTGAAAGCCGCCGACATCGCCGCCGCCTGGCAGGAAATCCAGCGACTGCCGTCGCCGGCGTTGTTCGGCCACATCGTCGAAGGCGAGACGCGGCACGACGCGGCCACCGTGGGGCCTGCGGAAGGGCGTGATCACGAAAGTCAACGTGACCACGAAGAGAATCGTGCGCGGTGGAGTGACACGGACTTTCCGGAGGACGACTCGCTGGCCGCCCATGGCGGCGACGGCGGCGTGGGCGTGATCGAGTTCGGGCCGCTCGAGGATCGGCCGTCCGGCGTGGGGATGCGGCCCCTCGCCGACATCGGCGAGCTGGTCGGCATGATGGACGAGGAACAGCCATCTGGCGGCCGCGGCGACCCGTGGCAGGGCCCCGATGTGGAGTTCGTGTTCGATGCCTCGTCCGATCCGTTCCAGGAATTCTTCGAACAGGAGGAACGGATCGTGGAACGCTACCTCGTCCGGTCCGATGACGACTTCAGCCGTCACCTCCACGTGTCGAGTGGCGAGGGGGCCGCGCTCGTCCGGCAGTTGGCCGAGATCGAGGACCGCCGCGACGCCTCCGTCGGCCATGCTGGCGGGCAGCCGCCGGTCGATCGGGATGCCGCGTCCGTCGAGGCCTCCGAGACGGACGACGACATGGTGGTGATCGAGGAGGATCTGCTGGCAGCGACCGGCGTCCGGCCGACGGTCGCCGCCGTGCGGCTTGGGGACTACCGCCGGCTGTTCGCGCGGCTGCGGCGGGGCGGCTGAAGGGCTGAAAAACCGGTCTTCGGCGGTCGTGCTACGCTTGTCGAGCATGTCCACGACCGCAGACCTCCACTCACGCGACGATTGGCCCGCGGGCCGGGTGCTCGTCGTGACCGCGACCTTTAACGAGCGCGACAACATCGCGACGCTCATCGACCGCGTGCTGGCTGTCTCGCCCGACCTGCAGCTGTTGATCGTCGACGACGATTCGCCCGACGGCACCGCGGGCATCGCCCTGGCACGCGCGGAACGCGATCCCCGCGTGCACGTGCTCGTGCGGCGCGGCCGGCGCGGATTGGGGTCGGCGATTCTCGAGGGATTCGAACTGGGGCGACGGCGCGGCTTCGCCGTCGCCGTCAACATGGATGCCGACTTCAGCCACGATCCCGACGACATCCCGCGTCTGCTGGCGGCGCTCGAGCCGGTGGGTGGCAGGCCCGCCGACGTGGTGGTGGGATCACGTCGCATCCCGGGCGGCCGCACGGTGGGCTGGCCGCTCTCGCGTCACGTGGCCAGCCGGCTGGTCGGCTGGTTCACCCGCTGGGTGCTCTGGGTGCCCGTGCGCGATGCCTCGAGCGGGTTCCGCGCCGTGCGGCTGGCGGTGTTCGACCGCGTGTCCGGACCGTTCGCGGTGGGCTACGCGTTTCAGGAAGATCTGCTCTGGCGGGTGCATCGGGCCGGCGGCCTCCTGGCGGAGGTGCCCATCACGTTCACCGACCGGCAGCATGGGGTGAGCAAGGCAGATTTCGCCGAGAGCCGCCGGAGCATCGGCGAACTCCTGGGCCTTGCACGACGCACGTGGCTGGGCTGATTGAGGGGATGGTGTGCCAACCGGTGCGCGATCCCCCGGCTTGCGCCGGGGGCTTTTATGGGGAGCCGCGACGGGTTTCATAAAAGCCCGAAGCGCAAGCGACGGGGTCAGGTGACGCCACGCCGGCCATCGCGCTGATCCCCCGGCTTGCGCCGGGGGCTTTTATGGGGAGCCGCGAAGGCTCTCATAAAAGCCCGAAGCGCGAGCGCCGGGATGGTGTGCCAACCGGTGCGCGATCACTTGCCCTGGATGCCGAGGGGGTCGAAGGATTTGCCGACCGGCGCGGGGGCCGAGGTGGGGCCGAGCGTGGATTGGCCGGGCGGCGCGGGCTCCTGTCGCGGTGGCGGCGGTGGCGTTTCCGGTTGCCGTCCTGCGGCAGGGTCGGGCCGCTCGCCGAGGGCGACGGCCAGGCCGTCGCGGGCGTCCTTGAGGCCGGGGTTGATCTCGAGTGCCCGGCGAAACATTTGTGCCGCCTCCTCTCGATTGCCTTGCCGATAGAGGGTGACCGCGTAGTTGTTGAGCAGGGCGGGATTGTTCGGCTCTTTCTCCAGCAGCGCCCGAAAGAGGTCGGCAGCGTCCGGGAAGCGACCCGCCTGGAAGAGCGCGTTGGCGAGATTGACCTGCATCTGCGGCACCTGCGGGGTGCGACGGCAGGCCTCGGTGAACTCCTTGATCGCCTCGTCGAGGCGGCCCTTGGCCATGAGTGCGGAGCCGAGGTTGTTGTGCGTCTCGCCGAGGTCGGGCCGCAGCTTCGTCGACTGGGTGAAGTGATAGTAGGCGCTCTCGATGTCGCCGCGGGCGAACTTTTTGGCCCCGAGCCGATTGTGGGCCTGCCAGGCGTCGTGGTTGGTCTTCAGGGTGTGCGTCCAGAGGGCGTCTTCGCCGGCCCAGGCATTCGCGTAGCGAAACGACAGCAGCATGCACGTCGCCAGGGCGATGGCGCCGCCGGCCATGATCAGCGATCGCGACCATTCATCGTCCGCCCGTTCGTACCAGCGGGTGAGGGCGGCACCCACGAGCGGAATGACGCCGATCATCGGGAGATACACGAAGTGGTCGGCCACCCAGGTGATCCGCATGTAGGAGATGGTGACGAAGCCGAGGACGGGCAGCACCATGAGCAGGAAGAAGCCGAGGCCGAAGGCGGCGTGCCGTCCCCAGCCCGGCCGCTCGGCCGTGCCGCGGTTGGCCCAGATCCATGCGGCGCCGGCGATGATCACGGGCCAGGCCAGAAACTGCCAGACCTTCGGCGGATCGACCTCCCAGCGCGGATAGATGGGCAGCAGGCTGACCGGCCAGACGATCTGCTTGAGGTAGAAGAGGATCGCCATGCCGGCCGTGGCGATCCTCGAGGCGACGCCTCCGACCGGGATC
>JBJTSM010000350.1:0-2650 GCA_046076685.1 Planctomycetia bacterium
GGCCGACCCGCAGGAGGCCGCGTTGAACCTGACGACGTGCGGCAGCATCAGGCCCACCGCCTGACCGTGGATGATGCCGTGGGCGGCGGTGAGCGGATTGGCCAGGGCGTGGGCCGCCCCGAGCATGGAGTTTTCGATGGCCAGCCCGGCCCAGGCGGCGCCGAGCTGCACCGCCTCCCGCGCCGCCAGGTCGCCGCCAGCGGCGAACACGCGGGGCAGCTGGGCCGCGAGCAGCCGCCAGGCCTGCCGGGAGAAGACCTGCGATGCCGGCGTCGCGGCCCGGCTCACGTGGCTCTCGACGGCGTGCGACAGGGCGTCGATGCCCGTGAGGGCCGCCACGCGGGGCGGCTGCGTGAGCGTGAGGTCCACGTCGAGGATCGCCACGCGGAAGGCGGCCCGCGGATCGCCGCAGGCCATCTTCATGCCGGTCGCCTCGTCGGTGATGAGCGCGAACGACTGGGTTTCGCTGCCG
This sequence comes from Planctomycetia bacterium, assembly GCA_046076685.1. Classification (GTDB taxonomy): domain Bacteria; phylum Planctomycetota; class Planctomycetia; order Pirellulales; family UBA1268; genus CAMCQY01. The sequence goes on from JBJTSM010000350.1 coordinate 473, forward strand.
GTGCCCGCCGTCGTCGGCACGGCGATCGAGGGCAAGAGCGGCCCCGTGGCCTTGCCCCGGCCGTGGTAGTCGTGCATGCGGCCGCCGCACGACACCAGGAAGTTGATCCCCTTGGCGCAGTCCATCGAACTGCCGCCGCCGAGGCCCACGATCAGGTCGGGGCCGAACTGCCGGGCCAGGGCGGTGCCCGCCTCCACCTGCGCGGTCGTGGGGTTTTCGCCGAACCGGTCGAAGACCGCCGTGGCGATGCCCGCCTCCGCCAGGGCCTCGAGCCCGGCCGCGGTGTGGCCGGCCCGCACCACGCCCGGGTCGCTCGCCACGAGCGCCCGCGTCGCGCCGAGTTCGCGGGCGAGCGTGCCCAGCCGCCGAATCGTGCCGCGACCAGCCACGAGCCGCGTGGCGGCACGGAACTCAAATGCCCGGGAGAGGTGGTCGTCGCTCAAGGCTCACCCTGTCTGCAACGCCCGCGACCGATAGAGGAAGTCGATGATGTTGCCCTCGTGCGGCTGGAGCCAGTCGAGCTTCGTGGTCGCGATCGGGCCGAGGTTGAGCCGGTCGATGGCCGTGCAGTCGACGAGCGCGGACCGGAAGGCCGGATCGTCGGTGATCGCCGTGCAGACGAGCGTGGAGCCGATCTTCTCGAGCATCTTCTCCTGGGGGCACTCGACCACGCTCACGAACGGAAACATGTACTCCGCCCTGGCGATCTCCGGCTCCGGCGACGTGCAGTGGGCGACCACGGGCCGCAGCCAGCCGCAGCGTTCCCCCTCGACGAGCCGGTCGCCGTAGGCCGCGGTCATGTGCGTCACGCCGGGAGCCTCGAGACCCGCCTCGATCTGCCCCCAGATCGCCTTCGCCGCGCCGGGGATCGTGAACGCGGCGAGCTTGGCTTCGGGGTCGTTGGGCGGCTTCACCTCGACCGGCCCGAGCCGCTCCGCGACCGCCGCGGCGATGGCCTGCGTGTGCCGGCTGGCGTAGATCGCCGAGGCGTTGATGCAGCCGCGGCCGCTGTTGATCGCCACGCTCTCGGCCATCACGTCGAGATACCGCTCCCATCCGTCGACGCAGTCGTCGCCGAGCACGAGCTTCGAGAAGCCGGGGCCGTGCACCTGCACGCCCGGGTTGGCCCGATACTGCTCGACCGTCTTGGCGCTGCCGAAGATCATGCTCCGCCGGCAGCCGGTGAGGATGCCGGCCCCGACGTCGGTCGCACCCGGATAGAGGCTGATCGCCTCGGCCGGGATGCCCGCCTCGACCATGGCCGCCGCCATGCGGTAGGGCGTCCACGGCTCCTGACTGCCGGGCTTCATCACGAGCCCCACGCCCAGCGCGATCACGGGCAGCCAGAGCGTGTGCACGCCGGGTGAGTTGCTCGGCAGCACGAGGCCGAGCACCGGCGCCTGGGCCTGGTAGCTGACGACCACGCCGCGGTGTTCGGTGCCGTGGCCCTTCCAGAGGATCTCCGGCGGCAGGCCGCGCGAGAGGGCGTCGAGCATGCGGTCCATGTTCGAGAGCACGAACAGGTTTTTCTGCATGTTGGCCCGGCAGAGCGACTCGGGCAGGCCGGTGGTGGCCGACTGCTGCTTGACGAAGTCGTCGGGCGACTGTTTCGTGTCGCCGACGGTGAGCGTGCCGTGGGCGTAGAGGTTGCCGGCCGTCTGGAGCCGTTCGACGATCTCCTCGGGATCGATGGCCAGGAGGGCCGCCCGGGCCCGGCCCGCCTTCTGCAGGTCGCGGCCGACGATCGCGCCGCCCACCTGGCTCACCTCGGCCACCGGCTCGCCGGTGAGGAAGTGGACGAGCGTCTCCCTTTGGAGCGACTCGTAGGGCTTGCCGAACCGATACGCTGGCAGATGCATCAGTAAACTCCCACTGTCGTCGAGGCGGCCAGCGCGCGGAACGGACGCACGCCGCTGATGCCGTCCCACGGATACTTGGCGCAGGGCAGTTCGCGCTCCCCCTCGTCGCGTTCGAGGAATCCCGGGATGAAGGTCTCCTGGGTGAGCGTGGTGAGGCGGACGCGGCCGGTGCCGCCGTACGGCACGACGACGTTCGTGTCGTCGAAGTCGACGACCTCGATCACGGCCCGGGGCTGGGGGGCGTAGTAGGCGATCGTGTAGCCGTCGGCCGGCACGACGGGCCGCGAGGCGGCCAGGCCCATCAGCGTGTTGCCGTAGG
>JBJTSM010000351.1:0-3454 GCA_046076685.1 Planctomycetia bacterium
GCCGGGTGTGGTAGTGGTGATCAGGGCCAACGCCTTTAGTTCCTTGCCCGATGCGTCGGACAAGGCGGCGGCGGGCTGGCGCGAGGCCCAGCCGGTGACGATCGCTGGCTGGGCGCTCGCCGGCACGGTTGAGAGGAGCCCGGCGGAGAATGGCTACGACCAGTTCTGGGTCGATTCCGCCGGCAGGGCCCACGTCGGCAGGGCGGCTGAACCGGTCGAGGGCGAGGCCCGGGCGGCCGTCGCGGGTTTCGGCGTGCTCGTGGTCGGCGGCTCGATCGTGGTGGAGCAAGACACGGTGTTGCATCCCCGTTCGGCCGTGGGCACCGACGCCGAGGGGCGGCGGGTGTGGATGGTCGTCGTGGACGGCCGGCAGCCCGGCTACAGCGAGGGCATGAGCGGTCACGAACTCGCCACGCTGATGCGGCAGCTCGGCTGCACGGAAGCCCTCAACCTCGACGGCGGCGGCAGCACCGTGTTGCTCAAGGCCCGTGGTGAAGGCGATGGCAAGGTCGCGCTCGAGATCATGAACCGGCCGAGTGACGGCCGGCCGCGGCCCGTGCCCGTGATGCTGGGCGTGACAAGGCGGAGGTGAAAAAGGGGACATTCTGCTTTTCCATGCAACATGCACCGAGGGACTCGCCGGGTATCTGGAAAAGCAGAATGTCCCCTTTTTCATGCGCCGCGAAGCCCGAAAGCGCGAGCGAGGGAAAACGCTCTCTCGCGGCGTGCGGCGGCGGGCCGGCCGGCAGATGGAGCCCCAGTCTTCTCGGCATGTGGTGCCGGGCCCGACGGGTCCGGTTGGATGAGACGGCTTTTGGAGGTGTTGCAAAACAGAAATGCATGCCGTTGCAAAATGAAAAAGCCGCGCGTTGCAAAATGATAAAAGCAGACTAGGATGGGGACGTGAAGCCATATACCCCCCGACTGATCGACGCCCTGATCGAGCGGAAGCTGAAATCCGCCGGGGCTGTCGTCTTGCGGGGGCCAAGAGCCGTCGGCAAGACGACGTCGGCCCTGCACCATGCCGCCAGTTCCGTACGCCTGGACCAGCGGAGGGATCTGATCGATGCCGCTGAGTTGACACCCGCGACGCTCTTGGCGGGGCCCGTTCCGAGGCTGATCGATGAATGGCAACTGGCTCCATCGATCTGGAACTCCATCCGGGCGGAAATCGACGCCCGCGGGCTGCCCGGCCAGTTCATCCTCACCGGATCCGCCGCGCCGGCCGAGGACAAGAAACGGCACACCGGCGCGGGCCGCATGGCGAGGCTGACGTTGAGGCCAATGACCCTGTTCGAACAGGGCAGGACTACCGGGCAGGTCCGATTCGCCGAACTCTTCGCGAAGGCCGCGAAAGTCGAGGGCTTGGGCGGAGTCGATATTCCGGCCTACGCAAGCCTCATCGTGAAGGGCGGCTGGCCGGCGTGGCACGGGCTGGATACCGCCGTCGCCATGGAGGCGATCAGCGACTACGTGGACAACCTCGCGGATGTCGATCTCCGGGCGTTGGAGGGCCGGTCGGAGCCGGTCAGGATGGCCGCTTTGCTCAAAACGCTGGCCCGAAACATCTCCACGGAAGCCTCGCTCGAGAAACTGGCGACGGAGTCGGAGATTTCCACCGGCAGCCTCTCGACGCCGACCGTCCGGAAATACCTGGATCAGCTCACCCGGATCTACGTGCTGGAAGAGCTGCCGGCCTGGAGGCCGCACATCCGCTCCAGCATCCGCGCGCGGGTGAAGCCGAAATGGCACTTCGTCGATCCGTCTCTCGCGACCGCAGCTCTCGGCGTGTCGCCCGACGGCCTGCTGGACGGCCTGAACGCGATGGGATTGTTGTTCGAATCGCTGGCGGTCCGCGACCTGCGGGTCTATGCCGATGGCATCGACGCCGGCGTGTTTCATTACCGCGATTCCAGCGATCTCGAGATCGACGCCATCGTGGAACGCCGCGACGGAGCGTGGATCGGGATCGAGGTGAAGCTTGGGGGAGAACGGGCGGTCGCGGAGGCCGTCGCCAACCTGACCAAGCTCCGCGCACGGCTGACGGCGGCAAAGCTCCGCCAACTCGCCTCCCTCTGTGTCATCACCGGTGGGCAGGCCAGCTTCACGCGGGCAGACGGCATCCACGTCATCGCCCTCGGGCACCTCCGTCCGTAACCGGGCGACCCTGCGGCCGAAGCTTCCGGAAGACGTGGCCCGGGCGATCGGCGGATGACGCCGACGCGGCAATCGCCCGAATGCATTTCCCGCAAATTGCCCAGATTTGGTGGCTGGCACCTTTAGGGTTTGTCGGTAAGGTTGAACTCGAACGTGTTCTTCTTGCCGGCCTCGACCGTGGCCGTGAGGCCGGAGGTCGTGGGATTGCCATACCGCTTCGGAATCAGCGACTTCCGTTTCACGTAGTCAGCCGAACTCGGGTCAGAATTGTAGGGCGTTGTTGGTACGGTCTCGTCCACGGCCATGATCACCACCGCTTTTTCGCCGGCAATACAGCCGTCGTTATTCTTGGACGTAGTGAGCTGGAACCTACCCTGCTCATCGGTTCGCCCGGTTGCAGGCTGGCTTGCGGACGAGTCGCCAGGCATGAATACGACGTCGGCGTTCGGCAGCGGGGCACCCTTGTAGGTGACGATGCCGGAAACCTTGGCCGTCTTCGGTCGCTTGATTTGCTCCGAGCATCCAGTCGGGAACGCGATCAGGCATCCAGCGATAACCCAAACGAAGGCAACCAAACCTTTACGAAACCACATGTTGTGACGCTTTTTCTTGGAAAGATGTTGAATTGCCGACCGACAGCCCGTAGCCGTGACGTCAGTCGACGTCGTTCGGTAAGGCCTCTGGCGAAAAACTCGTCGTGTTCTCGAAGTTGTAGGTTCTTTCGCCATTCTTGCTGCCCAGCGCGTTGTAGACCTTTTGGTCGATCGATCTTTTCAGCCATCTCACCGACCCATCTACCATCGCCACGGGCCAAGCATTGCCGTGATGGCTTGAAAAGCCATACCTATGTGCTGTGCTATGGCTGCAAAGCTGATTCGGCGATTGAGCCGATAACAACCACGTGTAATGACCAATATTCGAGTCGGGGCAGGCATGCGCAAGATTCGGAAAAACAGAGGTTCCGGCGATGTTAAAGGGCGAATACCAGCCGAAATTATTAATCGTCTTGTCGTTGGACGTGGTGTGACCGAACAGAATCGTCTTTGCGGTTCCGTCGGTGACGAGAGCAATGGTCTGGAGAGGAACAGTGGGGCCACCATCCACGGCCTCCACGTAGCCAATATTATTTTGGAGCCTACCAGCGAAGATGCCCCGAAAAACGCTCGTACGATAAAGGGTTGCTCCTGCATAACTAGCTGCTGACACTTGTGAGGGCCCATCCGCACCACCACCGCAACCAAAGCTCGCATAACCCGTTGCACCGCAAGTAGTAGCACTGTTCATGTAACTGTCACCC
>JBJTSM010000352.1:0-2473 GCA_046076685.1 Planctomycetia bacterium
CTCGGCGTCGAGGCCCTGATCTCCATTGGCGGCGACGACACCCTCAAGACCGCCAACAAGTTCAAGCTCTACCAGGACCGCCTCCCCGCGGGCAGCAAGCGGATTCCGGTCGTTCATCTGCCCAAGACGATCGACAACGACTACATGGGCATCGATTTCACGTTCGGCTACTTTACCGCCGTCGACACGCTCGGGGGCGAGATCCGCAACCTCCTCTACGACGCGGACGCGGGCCGCTGCTACTACCTCTGCGAGACGATGGGCCGCAGTGCCGGCTGGCTCTCCTACGGCGCCGCCATCTCCGGTGAGGCGAGCCTCGTCATCAGCGTCGAGGACATTCACGGCAAGTACCGCGGCGAGGAGACGGTGACCGACGCCTCCGGCCAGACGAAGATCAAGCCGGTGATGAACATCGACGAGGTGGTGGGCCGCATCGTCAAGACGATGCGGGTCCGCGAGGAGGAGGAAGGCAAGCAGTACGGCGTGATCGTGCTGGCCGAGGGCCTGGCGGAGTATCTCCCGAGCAAGCAGCTGGAAGGCATTCCCCGCGACGAACACGGCCACATCTCGATCGCCCAGGTGCAGCTCGGGCGGATGTTCGCGAAGCTGGTCGCCGACGAATTCAAGCGGCAGACGAGCCGTTCGCGGAAGGTCGTCGGCCTGCAGCTGGGCTACGAGGCCCGCTGTGCGAAGCCACACGCCTTCGACGTGATGCTCGGCAGCCAGCTGGGCGTGGGGGCCTACCGGGCGCTCGCCGAGCGGGGACTGAACGGCGTGATGGTGAGCGTGTCGGGGCAGCTCGACCTGAACTACGTGCCGTTCGAGGAGCTGGTCGATCCCAACACGCTCGTCACGGTGGTGCGCTACGTGGAGCGCGGCAGCGACTTCCACCGCCTCGCCCGCTTTCTCGAGACCTACGTCAACGAGTAGGGTGCGTGCCGCCGTTCACTCCTGCGTGAGCGTGCCCTTGGTGCTCGGCACGCCCCGCTGCCTCGGGTCGGCCTCGACCGCCATGCGGATCGCCCGCGCGGCGGCCTTGAACACCGCCTCGGCGATGTGATGGCCGTTGCGGCCGTGGTGCAGCACGGCATGGAAGTTGGCGCCGGCCGTGGCCGCGAAACTCTCCCAGAACACCTCCACGAGTTGTGCGTCAAACGTGCCGATCGTGGAGACGGGAAAATCGACGGCGAAGACCGTTGCGGACCGGCCGCCGAGATCGACGGCTACGGTGGCGAGCGACTCGTCCATCGGGATGATCGCGTGGCCGTAGCGGCGGATGCCGCGGCGGTCGCCGAGGCAGTCCCTCACCGCCGTGCCGAGGGCCCGGCCGACGTCCTCGACCGTGTGGTGACCGTCGACGTGCAGGTCGCCCCGGCACCGCACGCTCATGTCGACCAGCGAGTGGCCGGCCAGCAGCGTGAGCATGTGGTCGAAGAAGCCCAGGCCCGTCTGGATGTCCGCCTTGCCTGCGCCGTCGAGGTCGATCGACAGTTCGATGTCGGTTTCGGCGGTCTTCCTGGACACGGTGGCGGTGCGGGGCATGGCTGGCCTGGCGGAGAAAGGGGAACGGGGTGGGATGCTTCAGATCGTGCGGATGCAGGCGAGGAAGGCGTCGATCTCGTCGTCGGTGCCGACGGTGATCCGCAGGCCGTCGCCCCACTCCGCGTAGTGCATGAAGCGGATGAGGATGCCCTGGGATTTCAGCGCCTCGTAGATCGGCTTGTGGGGCCGCTCGGGGTGCGTGCACCACACGAAGTTGGCCTGGCTCTCCTGGGCCCGGTAGCCCAGCGCCCGCATGGCGTCGGTGAGGCGGCGGCGGGTGGCGATGATCCGGGCCCGGTTGTCGGCCAGCCAGGCCTGGTCGTCGATGGCGGCCGTCGCCGCGGCGATCGACAAAGCGTCGCAGTTGTAGGAATCCTTCACCTTCTGCAATTCCTCGATCACCTGCGGCTGCGCGACGGCGAAGCCGAAACGCAGGCCCGCCAGAGCGTAGGACTTGCTGAAACTCCGGGTGACGATCACCCGCGGGTTGTGCCTGACGAGATCGAGGCAGTTCGTGTCGGCGAAGTCGCCGTAGGCCTCGTCGACGACCACGGCGCAGGAGAGCCCGTCGGCGATCGCGGCGATCCGAGCCGGCGGCAGGAGCGTGCCGGACGGACTGTTGGGGTTGGCGATGATCGCGAGCCTGATCGCCTCGCCGGCGGCGGTCTGCGGCGCGGCGAAGCCGTCGTCGAGCGACCAGTCGGGTTGATAGTGAAACTCGTCGCAGTGGGCACCTTGGATGCCGGCGAGCGTGCGGTAGAGGATGTAGCTCGGATAGGGCATCCGCAGGCACTCCCCTGCCCCCACGAACGTGCGCACGAGGATCGTGAGCAGGTCGTCGCTGCCGTTGCCGCAGATGATCCAGTCGGGATCGACGCCGAGCACCTCGGCGGCACGCAGGCGAAACACGGTGGCCAACGGGTCCGGATAC
>JBJTSM010000353.1:0-5432 GCA_046076685.1 Planctomycetia bacterium
CGTCCGAGATGCGATGCCTCAGGCCTTGGCGTACCGCTTCGCCATCTCGTCGAGCGAGATCACCGGCACCTTGCGGGCATTGCCGGCCTGGCCGAACTGCACCATCCGCTCGGCGCACACCTTCTTCATGGCCTCGCGGGCGGGCTTCAGGTAGTCGCGGGGATCGAACTTCTCCGGGTTCTCCCAGAGCACCTTGCGGACGGCGCCCGTGATGGCCATGCGGCAGTCGGTATCGACGTTGATCTTCCGCACACCGTGCTTGATGCCCCGCTGGATTTCCTCCACGGGCACGCCCCAGGTCTGCGGCATCTTGCCCCCGTACTTGTTGATGATGTCCTGCAGTTCCTGGGGCACGCTCGACGACCCGTGCATCACGAGATGGCAGTTGGGCAGCCGCCGATGGATCTCCTCGATCCGCTTCATCGCGAGCACCTCGCCATCGGGCTTCCGCGTGAACTTGTAGGCCCCGTGGCTGGTGCCGATGGCCACCGCGAGCGCATCCACGCCCGTGTCGGCCACGAACGACGCGGCCTCGGCCGGGTCGGTCAGCAGCTGATCGTGCGAAAGCTGTCCCTCGGCACCATGGCCGTCCTCCGCCTCGCCGTGGCCGCTCTCCAGGGAGCCCAGGCAGCCGAGCTCTCCTTCCACCGACACGCCCCGCGCGTGGGCGAGTTTCACCACTTCCTTCGTGACCGCGACGTTGTAGCCGTAGTCGGCCGGCGTCTTGCCATCCTCCTTGAGCGAGCCGTCCATCATCACGCTGGTGAACCCGTTGTCGATGGCGCTCGTGCAGGTGGCGGGGGAGTTGCCATGGTCTTGATGCATCGCGATCGGAATCCAGGGGTAGAGTTCCGCCGCGGCGAGCATCAGGTGCCGGAGGTAATTGTCCTGGGTGAAGCTGCGGGCCCCCCGGGAGGCCTGCACGATCACCGGCGACTCCGTCTCCTTGGCCGCCTCCATGATCGCCTGGATCTGCTCCATGTCGTTCACGTTGAAGGCGGCGATGCCGTAGCCGTTCTCGGCGGCATGATCGAGCAGGATGCGCATGGGGACGAGCGGCATGGTGAGGTCTCCGGTGCTACGGGGCGGGATGGGACGGGCGGGGTGGGTCGCGAGGCCGGCGGCCGGGCCCCGGTCAGGTGGCCGAAAGCATACGGAAAAACCCGACATGATAGAATCCCCGCGGGCCGTCAGCCCGGCCTGCAGGATGCCTCACGCATGGATCTCCGCCCCACGACCGATCCGATCCGCAGTTTTTTCTACGTGGCGGGCGGCTGGCTCTGTGTGGGCCTGGCCGTCGTGGGGGCCGTGCTCCCCCTCGTGCCGACGACGCCCTTCCTGCTGCTGGCCAGCTGGTGCTTCTACCGCGGCTCGCCCCGCATCCATGCCTGGCTGCACCGGTCGCGTTCGTTCGGCCCCACGCTCGACGACTGGCAGCACTACCACGGCGTCCGCCGCACGACGAAGCGCCGGGCCCTGCTGATGGTGGCGGCGGTCGTCGGCTCGAGCCTGCTGCTCAACAGCCTGCCGTGGTGGCTGCGGTACGTCGCGCTCGCCCTGGTGGCGATCGGTCTCTACGTGATCTGGACCGTGCCGACCCTGCCCGACGACGCCCCCCGCGCCCCGCGCACGCTGGTGGAGTGACCGGCAGGGAAAAAGGGGACGCAGCTCTTTTTCTGCCCCGCCCCAAAAGCCCCTCGCGGAAGCGGTGGGATGACGCATTGCGATTTTCAGTCCCGAAGCATCTGGCACGGGACACGTTCACGGCTTGTCCTTCGCGGGGTGGAGACATGCCGCGGGGATGTGCTGGACGGGCAGCGATGGGCTTTCCCAGCAGAGCCCGAGTTCATCCGACGGCTTGTCGCAGGAGTATTCGAGTTTCACTACCACACGCTCGCCGGCCTTCCAATCGAGCCAACGCGTCGGCAGATGGGCCTCATCGAAACCGCGCTTGTCCCAAGAGTCGAGTTCCAGCTTGCCGTTCACCCAGAGTCTCATGCGTTGCGGCGGCGGCAGCTTCGGATCCTGTCGCCCCAGGTCGAGGTACACGAGCAACCGTCCGGGCTCGGTGAACCGCGGCTGGATCGTGCCTTCCCAGACGGCGGAGCACGGGCCGCCGGTGATCGCCGGCAGCGGCCAGGCTTTCTTCGTGGCGCTCAACGTGCCGCCGAACCAGATCTGCCCATCGGTGAGCCGCGTCGGGTCGCCCTGAAAGTCCGGCTTCGAAAACCAGGTCGCACTGAGGCCGACGCCGGTCTCCGCGGGCTTCACGGAAGCTTCCTTGATCACGATCTCGCCTTGCTGCCGCTTCAGCTCGTCCCAGCCGGTGACCCGGTAGAAGGGCGCGTTGTTGGCGCCCGTGGTCGTGTAGAAGACCTCGCCGGCGGGCGAAACGCTCAGGATGCCGTTGCTCAGCATGTCGTATTGGGTCAGGGCAAACCGGTCGAACGGAATCCCGTGACCGGTCGCCCCGCGAACGCTCGCGGCATCGGACACCGGGCCTTTGTACTGGCCCCACGCGTAGGCGATGCCGGGCTGTCCATCGTTTGCCTTGCGGTCGAACAGATCGCCCACGTAGAGCCCGTCGGTCGTCCAGACCGCCAGCGGGTTGCCCACGCGGTCGGCGACGCCGACACAGCCTTTCAAAATGCCGGCGATCCGCACGGGCGAGTGAAGCTGTGCCGGCCCGTTGGCCTCGAGTGCGGCGTGATGGCCCGACCGCCAGCGGATCGTGCCGTCGGGCGCACGGCTGAGCACCTGCGTGCCGTCGTGCATCGTGCTGGGCCAGCCGAGGCCGTGTCCACCGACACGCTGTACCCCCGGAACATAGTAGCCCTCGCCTGTGGTGATCCTGAGTTCGTACGACGAGCCATCCGGATCGACCAACGCATGCACGATCGCATCAGATGCCGTGGAACGGGTGCGGGTGTCATACCGCCAGATCGGCGCGCCGCATGCCGTATAGCCCTCAGGCTTCATCACATACCAGCTCGGTCCGCCGGCCGGCATGCCCCAGCCCGATCGCTGCCAGACGGTCAGTTCCTCATCCATCTGGAGGCCGGTAAACACCCCGCCGACGTATGTGCCGTTGTTGTAGTCGCCGGTGAACAGCCGCAGTTCCGCCGTTTGCATCCGCCCGTCGCCATCGGCATCTGCCCAGGTCCAGTAGCGCGGCGTCACCCCGGTTCGTGGGTGCTTGGCGAAAGCTTCGAGCAGCGCTGCATATCGCTTCTGTTGGGTGTCGGTCGCCTTGCCATCCTGGAGCATCCGAACTTCTGCGTCCGGAAGAAACCCGGCGGCGGCCAGCGGGATCACGCGGCTGGCGGCTTCGTCCACCCGCAGCAGCATGCCTGCCTGCCCCTCGATCCAGAGCAGGCGTTCGGGCTTGCCGTCGCCATCGAGATCGCGGTAGAGCGACTTCGGGGCACCATCGACGTAGCCGTGCGGCAGATAGAGGAGGCCGCCGAGCGTCTGCACGAGTTCGTCGTGAATGTTGTAGACCGTCCGCACACGCCAATCCCGCTTGGCCCAGTCGACCTCACATTCGATGAGGTCGGTGTTGAACGTGCCCATCAGCCAGAACCGGTCGGGATGGCGCGTGTCCTGCGAGAAGGCCGGAAAGAAATTCTGCCCGCCAAACCACTCGCGCACGCACTTGCCCTGCGCATCGAAATGGGCGGTGCGCCTCGCGCCCCAGTTTTCGGTGACGTAGAAGCCGCCCTCGCCATCGCCGGCCACGTCGCTGACGCGGTAGAAATCGTCCCGCTCGTAAGGCCCGTAACGTCGCCCGCCTTCGCGGCCGAAGGCCTGCTTGAAGGCATAGTCCTTGCCGTAGCGCCGGATCTGGTGGTGGTCGCCCCATTCCGCGACAAAAATGTCGCCGGTGGCGGCGTCCACCGTCAGGCGACGCGGATCGTCGAGACCCTTGATGACCGGCTTGAGGCCGCGCACGCGGGCCTCGCAGACGTCTCCTCCACTGATGACGAGCAGCCGGCCGTCGCGCGTGAATGCCAGGTCTTGGAATCCCGGCACCCGCATCTCGCGAAGCACCTTGCCGTCGTACCTCGGCTCGATCAGTTGGATCAGTTCCGCCCGCCGGGAGCCGATGCAGACCTGGTTGTTGGTCACGATCCACGGTTGCTCGGCATGTGCGGGCTTCTGGCCCGCCGGCGCCGGCTCGCCCGGCGCCGCGGCCACCCGGTCGGCGGACGAGAGCATCTCGATCCGCTCCACCTCCCAGCCCGGCTCTCCCTCGACACCCACGACGAACTGCCCCTCCGCATCCCAACTCACGACGACGGCGTCGAGATCGACCGTGACGCTCTCGGCCGGCTTGAGCGTGACATCGCGAAAGGGCTGCGGCGCGCCGCGGCTGATTCCCTTGAACAGTTTGACCGTGCGGGCCGCGTCGGCGACGTTCTTCAGCGTGATCCGGCCCAGGTACCAGTTCCAGCCGCCCGGGGAGGTGTTGGGCACGTCGTAGCGGAACAGGTGCCGGTTGCCCGTGACCGTGGTCGCCACCGGCTTTTTCACCTCTTTGACGGTCATGACCGTCGGCGGCCCATGCTCCCGGGTCCACCAGGCCTGCTCGCCTGTCTTGGCACTGCGGATCGAGAGCATCTTCGAGCGACCGATCGTGCCGTGCTCCTCCGAAGCCACGTAGATCACTTCGCCGACGCGGGCGAGGTCTTCTCCCGCCGACCCCGACCCCATGTCGATCGTGCCCGATCGGTTCATGCACACGAGCCCGGCTCCGCCCTCGGCCGCGCCGGCGAGCACACACACCTCGTCGCCCTCGACCGAAATCGCATTCGGCCCATCATGGTTTCCCGGCCACGGCTGGTCCCGCGTATTGATCCCCAGCGAGAAGAGATACTCCGCCTTGAGTCCCTGGCCCTCGAGGAGCTTCCAGGTGTACGTGCCGGGGGGCAACGGCTGGCCATCCTGGTCGAGCCCGTCCCAGGCGATCTCATGCGGTCCCGCCGGCTGTGGCTCCGCGTTGCGGAGCGTGCGGACCTGGATGCCGTTCTGGTCGTAGAGAGCCAGCGAGACCCGCCCCGGCGCGTCGAGCGAATAACGGATGGGCGCGGCCGCGAGCGCGGGGGTGGAGAAGCCGGTCAGGATCGTGATCGCGATGAGCAGTCGTTGCATCGGGGCAGGTCCGTGGTGGTGGTGAATGTATTCCAAAGCGTTGCGCCCCTTCTTCCAAAAGCCCATCACGGGAGCGAGGGGGTGCCGCCGGCCGTCACCAGCCGGAAGTTTGTTTGATGCCCTCGGCTTTGGGGTGGTGGATCGCGTCATCCCCCGGCTTCCGTTGGGGGCTTTTGGGGGATCGCGAAAAGAGCTGCGTCCCCTTTTCGCACCCCTTTTCGCACCGGGGAATCCGCCGATCTCGGCATGCATACGCTTCACGTCACCGTAATGCACGTTTT
>JBJTSM010000354.1:0-6107 GCA_046076685.1 Planctomycetia bacterium
TGGACGATGGACGACTACTACGGCTTCGCCGCCTTCTTCACGCAGATCGGCCGCAAGCGGGCCGACGACCCGCGGGAAGCGATCGTGTTCGATTCCGGCAGCGGCGAGATGAATCATCCGGTGACGGGCAAGCCCGTGCCGCCGAAGTTTCTCGGCGGCGAACAGCCGAAGGTGGCCAACCGAGACCGTCGCGAGGCGGTCGCCGCGTGGATCACCGCGCCCGACAACCCCTTCTTCGCCCGCCACATCGTCAACGTCACCTGGGCCCACTTCTTCGGCCGTGGGATCGTCAACGAGCCGGACGACGCGCGGGTGAGCAATCCGCCGTCGAACGCCCCCCTGCTCGCCGAACTCGGCCGCCGGTTCGCCGCGACCGGCTGGGATTTCCGGGCGCTCGTCCGCGACATCGTCGCGTCGCGGGCCTACCAACGGTCGAGCGACTGGAACGACTCGAATCGCTCCGACGGCGTCAACTTCTCGCATGCGGCCGTGCGGCGGGTGCGGGCCGAAGTGCTGCTCGACGTGCTGGCCGAGGTGACCGACACCAAGAACAAGTTCCCGGGGCTTCCGCTCGGGGCCCGCGCCGTGCAGGTGGCCGACGGCCGCACGACGAACTACTTCCTCACGACGTTCGGCCGGGCCACCCGCGAGGATGTCTGCACCTGCGCGGTGCGGATGGACCCGAGCCTGTCGCAGGCGCTCCACCTGCTCAACGGCGACGCCGCCAACGACCGCATCCGCCAGGGGCGGCTCGTCGAGCAGCGGCTCGCGGCCGGCGTCGCGCCGACGGCGGTCATCGACGAACTGTTCGTACGGTGCTACTGCCGCCTGCCCACCGAGCGGGAGCGGCTCGAGACGCTCGTCACGGTGCTCGACGCCCCCGACAAACGTCAGGCCCTCGAGGACGTCTTCTGGGCCCTGCTCAATTCGCCGGAATTCATCTTCAACCACTGATGCGCAACGTGATGCCGTCTCGACGAGAAGTCCGTTGCCTGCTCATCGCCGGCGGCATGGCCGTGGCGGCCGTGGCGGCCGACGCAGCCGTGGCGGCCGACGCGCCGCCCACGTTCAACGAGCAGGTGCTGCCGATCTTCCGCGAGAAGTGCTGCAGCTGCCACAACCCCGACAAGAAAAAGGGCGGGCTCGACCTGACGAGCCATGGGCAGGCGCTGGCGGGGGGCGGTTCCGGCGAGGTGATCTCAGCGGGCGATGCCGACGGATCGTACCTCTGGCAGCTCGTGAGCCATGCGTCGGAGCCGAAGATGCCCCCGGAGTCGGACAAGCTCCCGGCCGAGATGCTCGACGTGATCCGCCGCTGGATCGCCGGCGGCGCGATCGAGCGGGCGGGCGGCGCGCCCGTGGCCCGCAAGACGACCGCGATCGCGGTCGATGCAGCCACGCTCACAGCCCCCGAGGGGCCGCCGGTGATGCCGCCTCGGATCTCGCTCGAACCGATCTCCCCCACCACCCATTCCACAACGACCACGGCGCTGGCTGCGTCGCCCCATGGCGAGGTCGCCGCCGTCGGCGGCCGACGCCAGCTCCTGCTGCACCACACGACTTCGCTCGAACTGCTCGGCGTGCTGCCGTTTCCCGAGGGCGTGGTGAAGACGGTCCGCTTCAGCCGCAACGGCAAGCTGCTCGTGGCCGCCGGCGGCGAGGCCGCGAAGTCGGGCCGGGTGGTGATCTGGGACGTCGCCACGGCGGCGCGGATCACGGAACTGGGGGATGAATTCGACGAGATCCTGGCCGCCGACCTGTCGGCCGATCAGCGGCTCGTCGCCATCGGGGGATCGGCGCGGGTCGTGCGGCTGCTGACGACGGCCGACGGCGCGGTGGAAAGCGAGCTTCGCAAGCACACCGACTGGGTCACGGCGGTCGAGTTCTCGCCGGCCTCGTCGGCCGCGGGCGGGCTCCTGGCCACGGGCGACCGCGCCGGCAATCTGTTTCTCTGGGAGCCGCGGGGAGGCCGCGAGCACGGCACGCTCAAGGGGCACACGGCGGCGATCACCGGCATGGCCTGGCGGCCCGACGGCGGCATGCTCGCGACGGTGTCGGAGGACGGGTCGCTGCGGCTCTGGAATCCCAAGGAATCGACGCAAGTGAAGACCTGGCCGGCGCACGCCGGCGGCGCCACGAGCGTGGCCTGGCTGCGGGACGGCCGGCTCGTCACCACCGGCCGCGACCGGAAGGTGAAGCTCTGGAAGGCGGATGGACCGCTCGAACGGGAGACCGCGCCGCTCGCCGACATCGGCACGCGCGTGGCGGCGACCAGCGACGGCACACGGCTCTTCGCCGCCGATTGGGGCGGTGTGGTGACGGCGTTCACCACCGCCGACGCCAAGCCGGCTGGAACGCTCGACACCAATCCCCCGCCGCTCCAGAAGCGGCTCGAGGCCGCGGAGAAACTGCTGGCCGACGCCACCGCGGTCGGCCAGTCGGCCGCGGAGAAGACGAAGGCCGCCACGGAGGCGATGCAGCTCGCAGAATCCCAGGTCGCCGCCGCCCGCAAGGCCTTGGCGGAGGCTGAGGAGGCGGCCCAGGCGGCCAAGACGCGGCAGGCCGAAACGACGCAGCAGGTCGACCGCTGGCGTGCAGAACTCGATTTTTCCCGCTCCCAGGCCACGCCGGCGAACTAGGCCCCCATCTCTCTTGATTCGCCGGCCCCGTTTCCCCATCATCCCGCCCCCGCGCAAGTCCGTGGGATGTTGGCCGGAGGAATGGCACCGTGGTCGGATTCGGCAATCAACGGTCGTGCTGGCAACCGCTCCGCGGCGCGGTCGCCGCGCGGCTGCTCACCGCGACCGTTTGCCTCTTCTCCCTGACCACGGCCATCGCCGCGACGCCGACGCCGGCCCCGCGGCCCATGCCGGTCATCGAGGCCGGCACGGTGGTCGATGATCCGGCCCGCGACCGCTGGAACCGGATCGTGCTCCTCGCCACGCCGCGGTTCAAGAGCGGCGACACCGACGCCGTCTCCGACTCGATCAGGAAGACCGTCACGGGATTCACGTTCGTCGTCCTCGCCACGGTCAAGCCGTTGCCGGCGGCCGATGAAAGCGGCAAGGCTCTGCGGCACGAACTCGTGGAGGTCGGCGTCGGCTACTCCATGCTCGTGAAGGATCGGCTGACCGTCATCGCCCCCGATGCCAAGCTCGAGGGACTCACGCTCGACTTTCTCGGCAGGCAGATCCTCTCGGCCAAGCAGAGGAGCCTCACTGACATCACCTGCGTCGGCAGGCACGGCACGGCGGTCGCCTTCGACACGCCCACGCTGATGCTGCGGGGCGACGACCACGAGGAACTCCTCGTCCGCCATCTCGTGCGGATCGACCCCGCGACCGGCGACTGCACGACCTGCGCGTGGATGGTGGCGCCCGCCGGCGAGGGCGGCCCCGTGCCGGTGGAGGAGCCGCTGCGGATCATCGCAGGCGGCACCCGGGAGGAGCGGCCGATCCACGTGGACGGCAGCCGCTTCACCTTCGGCTTTCCCACGAAGCAGGCGTTCGCGGTGGAGGACCTGCCGCCCGGCCGGCGCGTCGACTGGTCCGCCTCCCTGCGGACCGCAGCCCACGAACCCACCTACTCCGAAACGGCGCTCGAGCGGCTGACGAAGGAGCTCGACACCGCCGTCGCCAGCCTCCGCACGCTCCGCTCCGCCGAACGGTAGAGCACATCCGCGATAGCTGGAGCGATGCCCCGATAAACCACGAGATAGAGGCGAAGGGGTCGGCGAAAGCTCGAGGAGCTTTGGGCCGCCGCGGCCCACGCGACGAGACTTTTGCCGCCCCGAGCCGGGGCATCACCGTGCGGTTGCGTATCCCCCCGCTACCGGTTGTGCATGTCGCACGACACGCCGCCGGCGGCCGGCACGTAGCACATCCGGGCGTAGTCCATCACCATGCGGTGGGCGCTGAATCGCCAGGCCAGCGAGCTGATGGAGTTCATCATCATGCGGATCCACGCCCGCGGCAGGCCGTCGCTGTCGCGGTCGTAGAAGAGCGGGATCACCTCCTGCTCGAGCACCTTGTAGAGCGCCTCGCCGTCGCGACGGTCGGTGATCTCGTCGTTGGCATGCGTCTCGCCGCGACCGATGGCGAAGCCGTTGCGGCCGTCGAAGGCCTCGGCCCACCAGCCGTCGAGGATCGAACAGTTGAGCCCGCCGTTGTAGACGACCTTCTGGCCGCTCGTGCCCGAGGCTTCGAGCGGGCGCCGCGGGTTGTTGAGCCACACGTCCACGCCCTGGATCAGGTGGCGGCAGACGTTGATGTCGTAGTCTTCCACGAAGACGACGCGGCCGGCGAAGCGGCTGTCGTTCCGCAGGTTGGCGATCTTGCGGATCAACGCCTTGCCCGGCTCGTCGGCCGGATGCGACTTGCCCGCGTAGATGATCTGGATCGGGCGGTCGGGGTTGCTGACCAGTGCATGGAGCCGATCGAGATCGGCGAGCACGAGATCGGCCCGCTTGTAGGTGGCGAACAGAAGGGCGAAGCCGATCGTGAGGATGTTCGGGTCGAGCACCGCGCGGGCCGACTCGACGGCCTCGTCGCACTCGCCGCGCCGCCGGCACTGCCGGGCCAGCCGCCGCCGCACGAACTGCAGGAGCAGATTCTTGAGCGCGTAGTGCGTCTCCCACAGCTCGCCCGGGTCGCACTCGTGGATCTTCTGCCAGATGTCGGGCTCGCCCATGCGGCGGAACCAGTTGGCCGGGAAGATGCGGTCGTAGAGCTGCAGCATCTGCCACGAGAGCCAGCTCGGCACGTGCACGCCGTTGGTGATGTGGCCGATCGGCACCTCTTCCTCCACCCGCCACGGCCAGAGGCTCGACCACATCTTGCGGCTCACGTGGCCGTGCAGGGCGCTCACGGCGTTCGCCCGTCGCGACATCTTGAGCCCGAGCACGGTCATGCAGAACGGCTCACCGTGGTTGTGGGGCTCGACCCGGCCCATCCCCATCAACTGGTCGTGGGAGATGCCCAGCGCATCCCGCATCGGCCCGAGATACTCCTCGATCAGGCCGGCGTCGAACCGGTCGTGGCCGGCGGGCACGGGGGTGTGTGTGGTGAACACGGTCTGTCGGGCCACCCGGCGGACGGCGTCGTCGAACGAATAGCCGTCCCGCTCCATCCGCCCGCGGACCGCCTCCAGCGTGGCGAAGACCGAATGTCCCTCGTTGAGATGGTAGACGCCGGGCACGATCCCGAGCGCCCGAATGGCCCGCACGCCGCCCACCCCGAGCACGAGCTCCTGCCGGATCCGCAGCCGCGAATCGCCGCCGTAGAGCCGGCTGGTCAGCTCGCGATCCTCGGGATTGTTCACCTCCACGTCGGAGTCGAGCAGGTAGAGGTTGACGCGGCCCACCGCCATCTTCCAGACCTTGGCGAAGATCGGCCCCGAGCGGGTGTCGATCTGCACGGCGATCGGCTTGCCGTCGGCCCCGAGCGCGGGCTCGATCGGCAGGGCCTCGGTCCGTGACTGCAGGTATTCCTCGTGCTGGTAGCCGTCGATGTCGAGCTGCTGCTTGAAATAGCCCTGGTCGTAGAACAGGCCCACCGCGACGAGCGGGATGCCCAGGCCGCTGGCGCTCTTGACGTGGTCGCCGGCGAGCACGCCCAGGCCGCCCGAATAGATCGGCACCGATTCGTGGATGCCGAACTCCGCGGAGAAATAGACGACCGGCTTCGAGCCGAGCACCCCGGCGTGGACGTTGCTCCAGGTGGAGTCGCCGGCCATGTATTCCTTGAGCCGGCGATACGCCTGGTTGATCCGGCTGTAGAGCACCAGTTCGGCGGCGCGGGCCTCGAGACGCTCCGGGGTGAACTCCGCCAACAGTGCGATCGGGTTGTGGTCGAGCTGCCGCCACCGGATCGGGTCGAGCTCCCGGAACAGGTTCGTCACCTCGGGATGCCAGCTCCACCAGAGGTTGCGGGCGAGGGCCGTGCACTTGTCGTAGAGGTTTTCCGGCGACAGCTCGTCGAGCCGCGGCGGGGCGTGCTGTCCGAGGGCGACACTGCCGTTGGCGGAAACGCTGCTTCTGGCTGCGCCGGTGCTTGATGCACTGGCTATTGATGCACTGGTGGCGCGGGATTCTTCGGCCGGGCTCATGG
>JBJTSM010000355.1:0-4785 GCA_046076685.1 Planctomycetia bacterium
CGGAGGGACTCGATCTCGTCTCCGTAGAGTTCGATGCGTACGGGGCGATCCCAGTCGGTGGCGAACAGGTCGAGGATGCCGCCGCGTCGGGCGAAGGTGCCGGGCGTGTCGATGCAATCGGCGATCTCCCAGCCCCGCGCCAGCAGCCAGTCCGAGAGCTCGGCGGGATCGATCCGCCCCCCGACGGCGAGCCGGCGGGTGCTGGCTTCGATGTCCCGCGGATCGACGAGCGGGGAGAGCAGAGCCTGGATGGTGGTCACGATGATCCGCGGATGCTCAGCGGGGGTGCCGATGAGCCGTTTCACCAGCGAGAGCCGCTCGGCCTCCGTCGGATCGCCGGCCGGCATGGCATCCCCCACCCCCTCCAGTCCCAGCCCTTCCAGTGCGGGCAGCGTGGCGACCGGGAGCGGCGTGAACAGGGTGAGATCGTCGAGGAAAAACTCGGCGTCGGCAGCATGCGGCAGCACGACGATGAGCAGACCGGACGGATCCGCTCCGCCGGCCAAGGCCTCCGCCAGTGCCGCGGCCGTCAGCGCAGACGCCGATCCCCAGGTTCCGCCGATGGTGCCTCCATGTCCCGCGCGGAGACTGGCGACCACCTCGGCGAACCCGCCGTGCGTGTCGAGCGTTTTGGCAAGGCCGAGCAACCGCCCGGCCGGCCGTGAAGCCGCGGAATCAGCCACGGCGACAGTGTAGTGGATGGTGGGGGAAAACCGCCCTCAGAACCCGTGGAATCGGCAAATTTTCGGAAAAACGCCCCCCTGACGCGGCAGGCCGTTTATCGTGTATTTTTGAGGGGTACGTGTCCCGTCGTCGTCGGACCGTTCCTGACACCCCCGAGGAGCCCACCCCATGGCCACCGTCTCCCGCCCCCGCGCTTCCGAAGCCTTTGTCAGCGGGGCCGACGTGGTCGTCGAGTCGTTGATTCGCCAGGGCGTGGACGTGATCTTCGCCTATCCGGGTGGCGCGAGCATGCCGCTCCACCAGGCGCTCACGCGGGCCGCCGACAGGCTGCGAACGATCCTGCCCAGGCACGAGCAGGGGGGCGGATTCGCCGCGCAGGGCTATGCGCGGACGACCGGCAAGCCGGGCGTGTGCATGGCGACGAGCGGCCCCGGCGCCTTGAACCTCGTCACGGCGATCGCCGACGCAAAGATGGACAGCGTGCCCTTGGTCGCCATCACCGGTCAGGTCGGCACCAGCGTCATCGGCACCGATGCGTTCCAGGAGACGCCGATCGTCGAGGTCTGCCGTGGCATCACGAAGCACCACTATCTGGTGACCGACGCCAACGACATCGCCCGCGTCATGCGCGAGGCGTTCCACATCGCCACCACGGGTCGCCCGGGCCCCGTGCTCGTCGACCTGCCGAAGAACGTGCAGCTGTCGCAGATCGTGCCCGACTACGACGCCCCGATGAATCTGCCCGGCTATCACCCCCACGTCCGCCGGCCGCACCCGGAGCAGATCGCCCAGGTGGCGGCCGCCATCAAGCGGTCGAAGCGGCCCGTGATCTACGCGGGCGGCGGCGTGATCGCGGCCGATGCCTCCGCCGAGCTCCGTGAACTCGTCCGGATCACGGGCATCCCGGTCACGATGACGCTGATGGGCCTGGGAGCGTTTCCGGGCGACGACCCGCGCAGCCTGGACATGCTCGGCATGCACGGCAGCGTCTATGCCAACCAGGCGGTCGACCAGGCCGATCTGCTGATCGCGGTCGGCGTCCGCTTCGACGACCGGGTGACGGGCAAGGTGTCGGAGTTCGCCCAGCACGGGTTCATCGTGCACATCGACATCGATCCCTCCGAGATCAACAAGAACAAACTTGCCCACGTGCCGATCGTGGCCGACGTGAAGGAATCGCTCGCCCAACTCAATGCCGTGGTCACGGCCCCGACCGCTCCGCTGGACGACTGGTACGCCCAGATCGACGCCTGGAAGCAGGAGGATCCGTTCTCCTACGATCGCTCGTACGAAGGCATCCTGCCGCAGCACGCGATCGCCGAGCTCTCGCGGCTCACGGCCAAACGCGACACGATCGTCACGGTGGGTGTGGGGCAGCATCAAATGTGGTCGGCCCAGTTCTACAAGTTCAGGCGGCCCCGCACGTGGCTCTCGTCCAGCGGACTTGGCACCATGGGATTCGGCCTGCCGGCCGCGATGGGCGCCAAGGTGGCCCACCCGGAGTCGCTCGTGGTCGACATCGACGGCGACGGCAGCATCCTCATGAACATCCAGGAATTCGCCACCTGCCACTGCGAGAACATCGCCGTGAAGGTGCTGCTGCTCAACAATCAGCACCTCGGCATGGTGGTGCAGTGGGAAGACCGCTTCTTCAAGGGGAACCGTGCCCACACCTACCTGGGGCCGGTCGGCAATCCCGAGGCATGCGGCCAGGGCAACGGCATCTCTCCCGAGTCTCGGTACCCCGACTTCGTGGGCATCGCGAGGGGATTCGGCTGGCAGGCCGAGACGATCGTGAACCGCGGCGACCTCGAGGCCGCCCTCCAGAGGCTCATCGACGCGCCGGGCCCCGCGCTGCTCGACGTGCAGGTGCCCTACCAGGAGCACGTGCTGCCGATGATTCCCTCCGGCGGCACCGTCCGCGACCTGATCAAGCGTTAGGCGCTCGAGCCGGCCCGAGGATCACTGTTCGTCGCCCGAGGCATCCGGCTTTTCTTCGGCAGATTCCTCAGACGTCGGAGGCTTGATGTCTGCCAGGGCCTGACGCAGCGTCGCTTCCTCGGGGACGGCGTCCAGTTCCATCGCGGCCCGCCGCAGCTTCTGAGCCAGTTCCTGGAAGCCCGTCCGAACATCGCCCTCCGCGGCTCGAACCGCCAGGCCGCGTTTCGAATCGTCCGTGAGGATCGAGTCGGCGAGCACCGACAACCGCCAGGCGGCGCGACGGCAGACCTCGCGCGGAATCAACTGCTCGACCTCCGGCTGAAGGGACGGGTCACCGATCATTCCCGGGAGAGCAGGCCTGGGCGGCGTCGCGACGGGCAGGCCTGCAACGGCCCCGAACTGACGCTCAAGCAACAGGCGGTCCGCAGTGGCCGCATCACGTTCGAGCGCTCGGACCGCGAGCTTGCCGATGGCGGGGATGAACGTCGCTGGTTCGATCTTCGCATCCGGGCCCGCGGCAGCCGCCAGGGCCACCGCAGCCCGCACGCGAACATCGATCGACAGGGACTCGTCACCGAGGATCCGCGCCGCTTCCGCGATTGTCTCGGGCGTCCCTCGGCCGAGGAGAGGCAGCATCGACAGGCAGCGCGAGGCCAACCAGTCATCCTCGACGGCCGTCCCCGGAGAAGCGGATGCCCCGAGGATCGCCACGATGGCCGGCTTCGCGACGGACGCCAGACGCTGCTGCTCCTCGACGATCCCCTTGGTCGACTCGACGTGCCTGTGCAGCCCGACACACGCTGCGACCCGCACGGCCTTGGGCACATCGGCATTCGAGGCGGCCCGAGCCAGCACGGGGGCGGCGGCCTGAAGCGGTTTCCTGTCGGCTCCCTGCAGTTCACCGATCAAGAGCATGGCGTTGACACGAACCACGGGCTCCGTTTCCTGCTTGTCGGCCAGGGTCTGCATGAAGTCCAGAAACACCTTGTTGGCGTCGTCCGCGGCCTTCTCTTTGACGACGTCGCTGAGCAGGAATTCCCGCATTCGCCGGCGCACCCATTCAATCTTCGAACGGTTCGACTCGAGTTCCAGCTGTGGCAGGGCGATCTGCTCCAGATAGCCACGGGCCGCGGCGTCGAACGCCCCCCCTCCCCGCATCGCCTCCTTGAAGGTGCGGGTTTCCGCAGCCAGTTCGACCTTGTTCCAGTCTGCGAACCGCGGATCGTCATTTTGTGCGACCGCGGTGCCAACCGCCGTCGCCAGCGTCAGGGTGCCCACGATCGCACCGGCACGCAGCCAGACCTGGGGATTGCGACGGAAGCGTGACCGGACGTGCGGGAATCTCATGTCGTATGAACCGTGGCTATTTTTTCGGGGCGAAAGGGTTGCCGAACGGCGAGTCGACGCCGGCCGCGGGCTGGGCCGGCCGATCGCCGGCGGAGCCGGCCGCGTCGTCGGGCTGCAGGGTCGGCAGATACCGGTCGATGTCCACCTGCGAATCGGCCGAGGAAGCGTGTTCAAACGTGCCATCGGGCCGCAGGAAGAGCATTTCCAGCGGCTCGGGCGGAGGGGTCGGTTTGCCGGACCTCGTCTCCGCGCGGTCATCAAGCCGGCCACGCACGTCCAACAAGACGCGGTCGGTGGTGATCGCCTCCCCACGCGACCGCGGATCACCGCGCCTGTTCTGCTGCGGATCGACGTTGGCGAGGCCTCCGATTTCCATGAGCATCGCACGCAACCCGAATGGCCCGGCTTTCGTTCCGCCGAGAATCATCGCGGCCACCGTGCCTGGCTTGAGTCGTTTGAGATCCTGTTTTTTAGTCGGCTGCACGAGCATCCGGATCCCGTCGAGCGCGACGGCCGTCGCGGTGGCGGCACTGACCGGCGATTCGAGCATGGGCTTCTTGGCGAGGTCGGCATCGACGAGATGGCGGGGCGGAAGGTTCAGATTCGGGTTCCAACACATCAACTGCACCCGATATCGGTACCTCCGTCCCGGCATGACCGCCAGATCGATGAAGCGGAACATGCGGTACTCCACGCTCGGCGAACGCGCGTTCTCCGCCTCCGGCATCATCCCCGGTCCGCCCGGCATCATCCCCGGTCCGCCCGGCATCATCCCCGGTCCGCCCGGCATCATCCCCGGTCCGCCCGGCATCA
>JBJTSM010000356.1:0-2998 GCA_046076685.1 Planctomycetia bacterium
TCCAGATCGCGGCTTTCGACCGATAGAGCTGGTTGCGGGCGTGCGTGAGCAGGATGAACCCGGCAGCCACGATCGCGGCGGCGCAGAGGCCGGCGCGGCCGAGCGACGCCGCATCGAGACTGCGGGTCATCCCGTGCAGGAGCCGCGGCCCACATTCACTCGCGGCGAGCACGCCCGCCGCCACCACCGCGGCCAGCGGCACATACATCCGATGCTCGTTCACGAAGGCCTCCACCGGCATCACGCTGGAGGTCGGTGCGAGGGTGCCCAGGAAAAACACGCCCAGCCAGGCCCACGGCCGCCGTCGAATCAGGCCGAACATCGAGGCCGCCACCAGCGCGAGGATCGCCGCGTAGGCCGGCAACTGGCCGGGCTCGAACCGCTCCACGGCCGGCCAGCCGCTGTAGTCGAGGCACTGCCCCAGCGGCAGCACCGCCAGCCGCAGGTAGCGCATGATCACCCCCGGCTGGGTGAGCGCGTAGGTGAGCGGTGAACGCTCGGCCGCCGTGAATTCCTGGTATTCGCCCGCCTGCGAGACAAGCACGCCGGCCAGGACGAGCCACGTGAGGGCCAGGGCGAGGTAAAACCGCTTGTGCGCCCACGCCCGAGTCCGCCAGTCGGCCAACGACGCCGTGGGGCCGAAGAGCCAGTCGTAGCAGACGATGAGCACCGGCAGGACGACGGCGTTTTCCTTGCAGGCCATGGCTGCGGCCGAGGCGGCCACGCTGGCCCCGAGCCAGGTCCACGACCAGCCCGCCGCCGCCGCGTGGGCGAAGGCCGCCAGCGCGAGCAGGCAGAACATGCCGGCCATCGACTCGATCCGCTGGTAGATGTAGGTGACCGCCTGGGTCTGGAGCGGGTGGACGGCCCAGAGCCCGGCGATCACGAGCGCGAGCGGCACGGCCCGGCTGCCCCAGCGGGCGCGGAGCCGCGGCGAGAGGAGTGTGAGCCGGGTGAAATCGAAGAGGGCGAGCGCCGCAACGACGTGCACCAGCAGGTTCGTCACGTGGTAGCCGAAGGGGGCCGGTCCCCAGACCGCCCGGTCGATCGCAAACGAGAGATAGGGCAGCGGCCGCGCGGGCGCCTTCTGCCCGCGAAACATCGCTTCCCAGGGCGGCAGCAGCTGGTCGAGGGACGGATTGAGCGCGATCTCAGGCACGTCGTCGAAGACGAAGTCGCCCCCGAACGAACTGAGATAGGCCAGGCCGGTGAGGGCGGCGATGCAGAGGGCGGACTGACGGGGCGAGAGCATGCGAAGCACTGCGGCCTGAGCCGCCCGCGGCGGCCGGCGCGCCATGGCTTGAAGGATGGAATGTCAGCGGGCCGACGGTGAATCGCCCGCCGACAGTGGATCATGATACGGTTTTCCGGCGGCGTCGTGTAGGCAGCGGTCCGCGGCCGCCGCTCGCTTCGCCTGGATGGCACGGGTCTCGGGATGGTCCGGTCCCCGGCGGGCCCGGTAGTGCTCCGCCAACCGCGTGTAGATCGCCAACGCCTCGTCGAGCCGCCCCGTCTGTTCCAAACTCTCGGCCCGCAGATCCTCGAGCACGAGCCGGTCGCCTTCGCGGCTCGGCCCCAGGCCGGCCAGATCGGCGAGGCTGCGCGTCACGACCTCCTCGGCCGCGGCAGCGTTGCCCGCCGCGCCGAGTACCCGCGCCAGGGCGATCGCACCCGCGACGACGATCGGGTCGCCGGCGGGACGGGTCCGGCGGGCCCTGTCGAGCGATGCTCGGGCGAGTGCCTCGGCCGCCGCACGGTCGCCCCGCCCGGCGAGTCCCTCGGCGATGAACTGCTCCGCGCGGAGCGTGATCGTGTCGTCGCCGCCGAGCACCCGCCGCATGGCATCGATCGCGGCATCGCAGACGGCGGCGGCCTCCTCCACCCGGCCTGCGAGCCGCAGGGCCGTGGCCAACTCGCCGGTGGCGGCGAGCACCGCGCGGTCGTCGTCCGGCAGCGCCGCCCGTCGCCGCTCGAGCCCCAGCCGGAAGCGTCGCTCCGCTGCCGCGGAGTCGCCAGCCGAGAGCTTGGCACGGGCGAGGTCGGGGTAGACGTCGCAGGTCGGCTTGCCGGCGAGCGCACGGTCGGCCATCGCGAAGGCGTCCTGCTCGTTGCCGAGCCAGTCGAGCTTGACGGCCAACTGCCAGAGCGCCCGGTAATTGTCGGAATCGTGGTCGAGCACATCCACCCAGATGGCCGTACCGGAACGATAGACGTCGTTGCGGGCCCGCGTGAGCGTGACGAACACGAGGGCGGCGACGGCCGCCGCGACCAGACCTGCCCGGCCAAGCGCACGCTCGCCATTCGCTCGCCCCTGAAGCAGGCGTGGAGCCACTCGGGAAACCAGTCTGGGCACCAGTTCGGCCGCCCCGAGCACGACCGCCGCCAGCACCGCGGCCAGCGGCAGATACATGCGGTGCTCATTGGCGAGCGCCTCGACCGGCATCATGCTCGATGTCGGCGCGAGCGTGCCGAGAAAAAACATGCCCAGCCAGGCCCACGGCTGCCGCCCGACGGTGCCAAACAGGGAGAGCCCCACGACCGCTGCGATCGCCAGATACGCCGGCAACTGCCCGACCGCGAAGCGGTCGACGGCGGGCCAGCCGCTGTGGTCGAAACACTGTCCCACCGGCAGGATTGCCAGCCGCACGTAGTGGAGGATCACCCCCGGCTGGGTCAGGGCGTAGGTGAGCGGCGACCACTTCGTCGCGCCGAACTCCTGGTATTTACCGGCCTGCACGACAATGACCGCCGCCAGGATGATCCAGGTGGCGAAACAGGCCGCGTGGAAGCCGACGCGGCGGCGGACATCCACTCGCCACGCGGCCGGCGTGTCTGCCGGCGCGAAAAACCAGTCGTAGAGCACGATGAGCACCGGCAGGACGACGGCGTTTTCCTTGCAGGCCATGGCCGCGGCCGAGGCGGCCACGCTGGCCCCGAGCCAGGTCCACGACCAGCCCGCCGCCGCCGCGTGGGCGAAGGCCGCCAGCGCGAGCAGGCA
>JBJTSM010000357.1:0-5594 GCA_046076685.1 Planctomycetia bacterium
GTCGCCCCGCCGGCCCGCGAGGCCGTGGCGGATGGCGCCGCCGTGCCGCTCGCGCGGAACGACGCCGGTTCTTCGAGCCGTGAATCCCGTCGCCGGGCGCTCGCGGCCCTGCCGCTCGACAGGATCGCAGAGCCGCAGCGCCGCGCGATCGAGCCCTGCCTGCGGGCCGCGACGCTCTACCGCCGTCTGCCGGCCGAGACCGTGGCGTGCGACGACGAACTGCTCGATTTCGCACTCACGAGGCCCGAAGCCATCGTCGACATCTGGCGGGTGCTCGGGATCAGCCGGCTCACGCTCGACCCGATGGGCCCGCGGCAGTGGCGGCTCAGCGACGGCTACGGCACCGTGGGCGTGATTCGCCTGGTGCACCAGGAGCGGCAGGGCCGCGGCGGCCTGCTCGTGTTCCACGGCCGGGGTGCCTACACGGGCCCGCTCTCGCCGAAGAATCTCACGGGCAGCTGCGTGCTGCTCGTGCGGTACACGCCGGCGATGCCGGCCGTCGACGGCCGCCAGCGGCAGACGGTCCAGATCGACACGTTCCTCGACATGGACGGCGTCGGCCTCGAGATCGTCACCCGCACGCTGCAGCCGCTGATCGTGCGGTCCGCGGCGTCGAACCTGCACGAGATCTGCGTCTTCATGTCGACCCTCTCCGACTCGGCCCGCACCAACCCCGAGGGCGTGGCGCAGCTGGCTTCACGGCTCGAGCAGACCGACGCCGCCGACAGGCAGGCCCTGGCGACGATCGCGCGGCGGGCGGCCCAGCCCGCCGGGCGGCCGCAAGGGGCCCGCATTGATGCCGGCGACGTGGCCGCGGTCAATCGCCTGCAGACGGAGCTGGCGGCCCGCTGGCTCTCCGCCGACGAGCTCGACCGCGTTCAACAGAAATAGCCTTGGCCGCTACCGCGTCGCCCGGTCGGGCGAAGCCTCGGGCGCGGCGGCCATCCGGACACGGGCCTCGGCCGCGACCACGTAGGGCCGCTTGTATTCGGGCATGTAGCCGCGGGCGCCGCGGACCGCCACATCCTGCCCCACGAGCGGCGCGAGGTTCACGCCCGCCTGCGGCGTGACGAAGGCGATCACGTTGTTGTGCTGATCGACCACCGCCCACCGCGGGGCATCGGGGCGACGTGAGACGACGGTGGCCAGCCGGCCGCTGGTCTCGGTCATGTCGGGCGGAGTCCAGGTGGGCTGACCGTCCGCCGAACCGCCGCCGGGAAGCACGCCCGGCCGGATCGGCCGGCTGCCGATCGCCGACAGGCTCGACCACATGCCGCCGAGTTGCAGCGGCGAGTCGGCGCCGCGGGCCGGTGCGGCGGCCAGCGTGCGATGCCGCGACTGGATCGACTCGAATCGCGTGATCCGGGCATCGAGCGCCTCGACCCGCGTGCGGTCGACGTCGGTCGCCGTCCGCGCGGCCACCTGCCGCAGCCGCTCCCGCACCGGGGCGAGGTTCCACGCCTCGGCGGGCCCGGTCACGGCCAGCGAGAGGGCCAGATCGATCTCGGCGAGTTCGTCGCCGGAAGCGGTGCCGCCGCCGGCGCTCACCGCGACGGGCGTGATCGGCGTGGCGGGATCGAGCACGCCCGTCCCCTTCGGCAGCCAGCCGGCGAAGAGCCGCCGCGCCGAAGGCACGAAGCCCAGGGGCTGTGGCGGAGCGGCCGGGGAAACGGCCGATCCCGTGGCTGACGGGCCTGGTGCGGCAGGCACGGCCGCGGGCGACGGCCCCGCATCGCTCACGGCCTGGGCCACCGCGACGCTCGCGTCCTTGATGGCGGCGATCGCCTCGCCGAGCTACGCCCCGTACCCGGAGTCGGTGTCTGCAACGGTGGCGGCGGCCGCGGGCGGCGCGACGCCCGGCGGCAGTTCGAGATCGGACAGCCACGCCCAGCGGAATTCACCCGACGGCGGTTCGATCCGCACCCAGAGGCCGGCATGACGGCCCTCCGCGATCCGCACCTCGTCGATCACCTGCACCCGCTCGCCCGCTTCGAGGCTCACCTGTGCGACGTGCCGCAGGTCGTTGAGTTGCGAGCCCACCCGCGATACGGCGCCGTCGGTGACGATCACGCCCACGCGTCGGCCGGCAGGTGCGGCGGCGTCGGCGGGAACGGCCACCTCGACGTCGCCGGCCCGCAGCCAGCTGAAGCTTCCCTCCACGGGCCGCACGGCGGCATATCCCGACGGCTCGACGGCCCAGACCTCGACGGTGGCGCCGGCGACGAGCCGCTCGGTGGGATAGAAGTCGTCCCCAGGGCCGGCGCGGAGATAGGTGTGGGACGCGGTGACCCGCACGGTCGCGGGAAAGGGACTCGCTTGTTCGTCGGCACGGACGACCACGCTGCCCGTCAGTGCGACGAGGCACACGAAGAGGCGGATCGTGGCGGTCGCCGGAGAAGTTTCCACGCGATTCATCCCTGAAAAACAGGCGCGTAGACGAGGCTTGGGCACCTCGTCTACGCGCTGCAAGGGGCCGCACCGAAGCGAACCCTCGAGAGGTCTTGTAGACCACCGGGGGCCGCCGCTCAAGCCGCGAATTTTCCCGCGCGGAAAGCCCCGGAAACCCGCCGATCCCTGCAGCCCAGCCCCCCCACCTTCGGGGCTTTTTGCCGCAGCCGCGGTGGTTCGGGAAGGCTGCGGCGGTGACAGCATCCACGTGCTAGCACCGGCTCGAGAAAGTCGGTCGCGTTCACCACCGGTCGACCGGCCGGTCGATCACCTCGCGGAGGAGGATCACCTGTCGGATCGTCGCCGGGCTACGGAGCAGGTGGACGAGCTCCTCCGCCTGCGTCGGCTGCCGCGGCGGCACCACTCGGGCCTGCTGTTCGTCGGTCGCAAGCGCGCCCCCAAGCCCGACCTCGCGCCCGGCACCAAGCCCGACATGGAGGTGGGTGAGCTCGCGCGAGAAGGCATCCTGCACATGCCGGGCCACCGACTCGTCGGCTGCGTCGTGCGGCCGCGCCGCCGTGGCCACGGCCACCGGTGCATCGGCCTTTTGTGTGGCAGGCTTCTGCGCGGCGGCGGCCTGCCGCTTCCGCGGCGGCCGCGGTCGCGGCGCGCCGGCCGGGCCGCGCGCGACCGTCGGCGTGGCCGCGGGCCGCTTCCCGTTTTCGCCCTTCGCCTCGCGGAGAAACTCCTCGATCTGCTTCGCGAGGTCGCCCCGCGGATCGGCCGCTTCCTCCGCCGGCATGCGTCGCTCCTCCCGTTCGACCGCCGGATCGAATCGCGGCAGCGGCGGCGGCCGGCGCGGCTCGCCGGCGGGCCGCCCGCCCTGCAGCCGACGAAACACCGCGAACACCTGCGAGAGGATCCAGAACGCCACGAAGAGAAACGGCAGCAGCGCCTCGAGCCAGTCGAACCCGGCGGCCAGGAGCACGCAGGTGGCGGGCGGCAGCTGCATCATTGCACCGCCGAGGTGCCGGCCGTCGTGCCGGTGGCGATCGTGCGGCGCATGTCGGTGTCGGCCTGGAGATTCCGCAGCTTGTAGTACTCGAAGATGCCGAGCTGGCCGGACGTGAGCGACTCGGCGATCGCCCTGGGCACGGCCGATTCCGCCTCGACGACCGCCGCCCGACTCTCCTCGATGCTGGCGATCATCTCCTGCTCCCTCGCGACGGCCATCGCCCGGCGGCCCTCGGCGTTGGCACGGGCCACGCGGGTGTCGGCCTCCGCCTGGTCGGCCTGCAGCCGGGCGCCGATGTTGGCGCCCACGTCGATGTCGGCGATGTCGATCGACACGATCTCGAACGCGGTGTTGGCGTCGAGCCTGCGGGCGAGCACGGTCTTCGAGATCATGTCGGGGTTCTCGAGCACGTCGGTGTGCCGCTCGGCCGCGCCGATCGCCGACACGATCCCCTCGCCGACCCGCGCGATGATCGTCTCTTCGGTGGCGCCGCCGATGAGCTGGTTCAGGTTCGTCCGCACGGTCACCCGCGCCTTCACCTTGAGCTGCACGCCGTTCTTGGCGACCGCGTCGAGCGATTCGCGGCCGCTGTTCTTGCCGGGGCAGTCGATCACCTTGGGATACACGCTCGTCTGCACCGCCTCGCGGACGTCGCGGCCCGCCAGGTCGATGGCGGTGGCGAGCTTCCAGTCGAGCTCCCTGATCTTCGCCTTGTTGGCGGCGATCAGCGCCTGCACGACCAGCGGCACCCGGCCGCCGGCGAGGTAGTGGGCCTCGAGGGCCTGCTTGGTGATGCCGCTGGAATCCCCGAGCCCGGCCTGCACCGCCATGATCTTGCTCCGCACGATCACCGTCGGGTTCACCTTCTTGAAGCTCATCGCCACCAGGTCGAAAAGCCCGATCCCAGCGCTCGACGCATACGACTGCAGCCAGAGCCGCAGGTATCGCGCAAGCAGCGTGAAGACCATCAGGAAGGCGAAGATTCCCAGGCCGATCAGGATCAGGGGCAGCATCGGACACGCTCCGGGGGACGGGAAGCAGAGATCCTGTAGCGTTGTTCCGGTACGGGCGCCGGTCAAGCCGCGGGCGGGTCGAAACGGTCGAACTCGAACGATTCGAGCGTCGGGGAGAGCGCCGAGCCGCCGCCTGGATCCGCATCCGTCGCCTTCTTTTCCGCTCGTGCCGATTCCGCGGTTTCGGCCGGCGGTGCGGCCGGCCGGCGGGCCTCGACCACCCGCACCACGACCGCCGTGCCCTGCACGCCCACCGCCTCGACCGCTTCTCCGACCCCGATCGGCCCCCCCTCGCTCGTCGCCTCGACCGTCTCGCCGTCGATCTCCACGCTGCCCCAGGGCAGCAGTTCGCTGACGGTCCGCCCGGCATGGCCGACGAGTTCCCGCACGTGCCGCCGCCGCTCCGGGTCGGGCAGGAGATCCGCAGCCTCGGGCGCGGGGGGCAGCACGCGGCGGCCGAGCGGCGTCTCGGGAAACCAGCGGAACGCCAGGCCGAGCACCGCGGGCACCGCCACGACGACGACGGCCAGGCTCGCGATGCCGGCCGTCGGCCCCTGCTCGAGAAACGCGGTCGCCACGGCGGCCACGAGGGCCGTGATGCTGACGAAGCCGAGGATGCCGCCCGACGGCACGAACACCTCGAGCACCATCACTCCCAGGCCCACCGCAAGCAGGGCGACGACCCACACCAGCGTGCTCATGCCGACGCACCCGCCGGCGGCGCCGCCCTCACGAGCACGCGACCGCCGCGAACCTCGACCACGCGCACGGGCGTACCCGGTTCGACGAGCGGCCCGTCGCTCGTCACGTCGTGCAGCCGGCCGTTGAACCGCGCCTTGCCTGCGGGGGCGAGCCGCGTCGTCGTCGTGCCCTTGAGGCCGATGAGTTCCTCGAGCCCCGCCTCGTCGCCCATGTCGTCGGCCGCCGGCGGCTCGAGCAGCACGTTGCGGAGCACGGGCGTGGAGGGCAGCCACCGCCGCACGAGCACGCCCACGAGCGACACGCCCACCGCCGCGCCGAGGATTCCCAGGAGCGACCACTGCAGCTGGCGGATCTGGTAATCGTTGGACGGCAGCACGAACGACTGGCTGGCCAGCACGAGCGCCGCGATCACGAGCACGCCTCCCCCGAGGCCGAGCACGCCGAAGCCCGGCAGCACGAAGATCTCGGCCGCCAGG
>JBJTSM010000358.1:0-4400 GCA_046076685.1 Planctomycetia bacterium
GGAGATGGCACGGGAGTTCGGCACGATGGAGGTCGACGGCTCGGGACGCGTGCGCTCGTTTCGCGAGAAGGTCGCCGATCCGCCGGCGCTCCCCGGGCAGCCGGAGATGTGCTTGGCGTCGATGGGCATCTACTGCTTCTCCTGGCCGTTTCTCCTGGAGCGGCTCAGGCTCGACGCCCACGCGCCCGCAAGCCACCACGACTTCGGCCACGACCTGCTGCCGGCCATCGTCGATGCGCACGACGTCCATGCCTTTCCGTTTCGCGACGAGAACCGGAAGCGCGACGCCTACTGGCGCGACGTGGGCACGATCGACGCCTACTTCGAGGCGAACATGGACCTCGTGGAGGTCGATCCGCAGCTCAATCTTTACGACGACCAGTGGCCGATCCGCACGCACCATCCGGCGTATCCCCCGCCGAAGTTCGTCTTCGCCGCGGAGGGCCCCGATGCCAGGCGGGGCGAGGCCACCGACAGCCTCGTCTGTCCCGGCGCGATCGTGTCCGGCGGCCGAGTCACCCGGTCGATCATCGGCCCCGGCGTGCGGGTCAACAGCTACGCGCGGGTGGAGGACAGCATCCTCTTCGAGGGTGTCGACATCGGACGGCACGCGCGGGTGCGGCGTGCCATCATCGACAAGGGCGTCCAGGTGCCGGCCGGCATGTCGATCGGCTTCAATGCCGAGGAGGACGCGGCCAGGGGCTTGACGGTTTCGCCGCAGGGCGTGACCGTGGTGCCCAAGGGCCATGCCCTTTCGGCCGATCCACACCTCGCCACCGTCGGCTGAACTTCGTGTCGTTCCCTCCGCCATGCCCAAACGCAACCTCTTCGTCCTGCTCATGATGATCGCCGTCGCCGCGGTGGCGTGGCTGGCGCGGGACCGCGCCGGTCATGGCCGGCGGTTCGCCGAGGTGCTCGGGGCGATCGAGCGGTCGTATCTCGAACCGGTCGATCAGCAGCGGCTCTTCACGGCGGCGATGGAGGGAGTGTTCTCGCGGCTCGACGAACATTCGGCCTTCATCGCGGGAGAACGCCGCGACCAACTGGAAAGCCTGCTCGACCAGGAGTTCGGTGGCGTTGGACTGGAACTCACGCAACTGGATGCCACTCGGGCCGACGCGCCGCGGGGCGTCGTCGTGGTGAGCCCCGTGTATGGCGGGCCGGCCTGGCACGCGGGCATCGCCGCCGGTGACCGCATCGTGGCGATCGACGGCGAGTCCGCCCTGCAGATGACGATCGACGACGTGCTGCGGCGGCTGCGCGGTCGGCCCGGCACGTCCGTCAGACTGTCGGTGGCCGCAGCCGCAAGCGACGACGAAGCGGCCGCCGAGGCCGGCCCGCGGGAACGCGACGTCGACCTCGTGCGGGAACTCGTGACGACGGAGAGCGTGCTCGGCGACCGGCGGCGTGCGGATGGCTCGTGGGAGTGGACGATCGAAGGCGAGCCGGCCGCCGCGGTCGTGCGGATCACCAGTTTCGGTGAACGGACGGCCGGTGAACTCACCCGCGCGCTCGAAGCGGTTTCGAGCCGCCTGGCCGCCGTCGGTGATTCCGAACATGAACAACGTGTGCTGATTCTCGACCTGCGGGGCAACGTGGGCGGGCTCTTGTCGGCGGCGGTGGAGGTGTGCGACATCTTCCTCGACGAGGGCGTGATCGTCTCCACGCGAGGCCGTGCCGCCCGCGACTCGGGCGACGCCACCGCGGCCCTCGACGTGCGGCGGGCGACCCGCGGCATCGCCTGTGCCGATCTGCCGATCGCGGTGCTGATCGATGGCCTCACCGCCAGTGCCGCGGAGGTGGTGGCCGCCTGTCTGCAGGACCATGGCCGGGCGGTCGTCGTGGGCAGTCGTTCGTTCGGCAAGGGCACCGTGCAGTCGCTCGTGCCGCTGTCCGACGGCAGCGGCCTCGTGAAGCTGACCACGTCGGAGTATCTGCGGCCCAGCCGCGAAAACATCCACCGGCGGAGCGACGACGACGGCACCGACGCCTGGGGCGTGAGCCCCGACCGCGGCTGCGAGATCACGCCCACCGGCCGCCAGATCGAGACGCTCCAGGCGTGGCGGCGGGCCCGCGACATCGTGCCCGCCAAGGGCGGCCGGGTCATGGAGCCGTCGCCATCGCACGCGGTGCTGCCGCGGCACGTCGATCCGGTGCTCGCGAAGGCGATCGACGCGGTCCGCGACCCTGACTGATCGAGCGCGTCTGGCGGTCACAGCACGGCGCGGATCTCGGCGGCCAGGAAAAAACTGCCGGCCACGCAGACGAGTCCCCGCGGCGTGGCCAGTTCCCGCGCGAGCCTGAGGGCCTCGGCCGGCGCCGTCGCCACCCGGGGCGCGGGCAGCCCGGCCCGGCGGCAGGCCTCCACGAGTTGCGGCACCGTGGCCGCTCGCGGGTTGGTCGCGTAGCGGGTGATCACCACGTGGTCGAAGCGGCCGCGGGTGACGGCGAGCATCTCCGGGATCTGCTTGTCGGCGCTGGCGGCGAAGAGCAGCACCGTCGGCCGGTAGGACCGGCCCGCCGGCGCCAGGGTGGCCATGAGCGACTCCATCGAGGCCACGTTGTGGGCGGCGTCGAGGATCACGAGCGGCTTCTCGCCGACGCGTTCGATCCGCGCCGGCAGGCTGGCGGCCGCGAGACCCTTGGCCACGGCCCGATCGGTGACGCGGTAGCCGCGGGCGTCGAGGCTTTTGGCAGCCATCACCACGACGGCGGCGTTGACCGCCTGGTGCCCGCCCCGCATGGCCAGCGGAAAGACGAGCGGCTCGTCGGCCGCGGCGGCCGCAAGCGACACCGCCACGCGGCCGGGGGCGAGCGGATCGTGTGAGTCTGCCGGGAGATAGTCGGCCGTGAAGTCGCGGCCCAACTGCGAGAGCGGCGCGCGGCGGCGGGCCGCGGTCGCCTCGATCACCCGCCGGGCCTCAGGGTGGATGGCCGAGGAGATCACGGGGCAGCCCCGCTTGATGATGCCGGCCTTCTCGGTGGCGATCGCCCCGATCGTGGAGCCGAGCAGGTGCATGTGGTCGAGGCTGATGCTCGTGATGATGGAGAGCACCGGCCGCGATACGTTGGTGGCGTCGAGCCGGCCGCCGAGCCCCGTCTCGAGCACGGCCAGATCGACGCGGGCCCGCGCGAAATGGACGAAGGCCACGGCGGTGAGCACCTCGAACCAGGTTGGTCCGCCGCCGCCACGGCGGCGGGCGGCGGCGTCCATCCGTTCGACGGCCGGAATTACAACGTTGAATGCCCGTACGAGATCGGCAGCGGAGATCGGCCGGCCGCCGATGCAGATCCGCTCCTCGAGGGCGTCGACGTGCGGCGAGAGGTAGCGGCCCACGCGGTGCCCGGCGGCCTGCAGCACCGCCGCGAGCATGGCGACGGTCGAGCCCTTGCCCTTGGTGCCTGCGACGTGCACCACCGGAAACGCATGGTGCGGATTACCGATCGCGGTGAGCAGCCGGCGGACCCGCGCGAGGCCAAACGTGCCGGGCGAGGCGGAGGCCGGCACGGCCCGTTCAAAGTTGATCCGGCGGTCGAGCCAGGCGAGTGCCGAAGCCCGCGTGTGCCGCTTGTTCCGCGAAGTGGTCATCTTGCTCAGGGTCCCACGCTTGCTTTGCCTGCCACGAGCCGGTGATGGGCCCCGGCATATGGTTGACGGTGCATGCATCGAAAGCCAAGTTCTTGCACATTTTCCGGGCGATCGCCAGCGGCGAAGTGGCCCTGTCGGGCGATTGTGATTAGCATGACAAGCATGATGGCAGCGACCAATCCGCCGTGGGCCCCGACTGCCGAAAAGGTGCAGGCCGCCGTCGCGCGCATCGTCGCCGCAGCGAGTCCGATGCGAATCATTCTGTTCGGTTCTCGGGCCCGTGGCGACGCTGATGCGAGAAGCGACGTGGATCTGATGGTCATCAAACGACACGTCACCGACCGGCATGAGGAGCTGATCCAACTCGACCGGGCTCTCGCCGGACTGACCATGCCGGTGGATATCCTGCTCGTCAGCGAGTCTGAATTCGAGGAGCGGGCCTCGCAGCCGGGCACGGTCGAGCGGGCAGCCCGCGCCGAGGGACAGGTGCTCTATGCCGCTTCGTTTGCCGAGCCACTTATTCGCGGGTAAGTCCGACGCCCGCGCGGGCCCTGGCGGCCCGCGAAGTGGGTATTTTGCTCAGCCTGCCGCGCTTGCTGGATTTGCCCGAGGCGGGCGGCCCTGCGGCGGCAAAGCGGGCTTGACCGACGGTCGGTGTTTCCAGACCCTTCCGGCCCCGGTTTTCCACCGCGCTCCCGCACTCGCACCATGCTTTTTTATCTTCCAGATGCACGTCGCTCCGTCGCCGGTTTCGTCGGCCGCTGCGCGGTCGGCGGGTGGCGGTTCATCGGCGTGGCCTGCCTGGTGGCGG
>JBJTSM010000359.1:0-7875 GCA_046076685.1 Planctomycetia bacterium
TCACCCGATCGACCGTCGTGGTGGAGGTGTAAGCCGCCCGTTGCTCGTCGGTGGGCGTGATGTAGGGGGCGATGGCGATCGCGTCGAAGGATCCTCCCATGCTTTCGACGATCCGGTTGGTGACCCAGTCGACGGCGGCCCATCCGGCCGCGACGCGAACCAGCCGGTCTGTCTGGCCCGCGAACACGCGTTCGCGAGCTGCACCATGTATTCCACCGACATGCCATTGACGATCGGCTCGCTCGGCGTACCACCTGATCCCGATCCCTGGCGGATGTCGAAGGCGTCCCGGCGGTCTGACCAGGCGCGGATGTCGGAAGAATTCGTCTCCTGCATCCCCATGAAGCGGATCGTGCCGAACGGCTTGAGCCGCTCGAGGAAGAGCGGGTGGAACGGCGAAAACGGGTCGCCAGGTCGCCACTGCTGGCCGGCGAAGCGCCGGCCCTGCCAGTCGGGCATCCAGACGTTGAAGCTGCGGGCCGGATCGGCGGGATCGGTGGACACGATCTGCATCGAGATGCCGTCGTCACTGGGCGTCACTTCGAGGTCGGCGAAGTGTCGTCCGGCGGCGGTCGTGCCGGAGGCGATCGTTCGCGCGTCGAAGCCGAAGCTCACCGTACCGGTGCCGTCCCACTCCGCCCGGTAGACGCCCCCCGCATAGCCGCCGCCCAGCCCCCGAAACATCAGCGTGCCGGCGTGTTGCTGCATCGTCTCCCCGGCGGCGTTTCGCCACGAACTGAGCGCCGTCGGATTGCCGTTCGCATCGAGCGCGAGCAGAGGTGCGTCGGCGGGATCCCACGAGGTGTTCCAGGTGACGGTGTTGAACGCCTGCGAGATCCACGGCCGCGACGCCTTGAAGGCGTCGGTGAAGGTCCAGGCCGGCGACCAATCGACCACGTTCTCCAGGTTCATGCCGATCGCCATGCGGCCATCGGCGGCCATCAGCTGCCGCCGCTCGCAGCATTCGATCGACAGCAGTTCCCGGGAGCGTGACCGCCCCCGCCGTTGATGGTGTCGATGCATTGGCTGGGTTTCTCTGAGGGTATGGGCATGGGCGGTGATGCGGTCTCTTCGACCGAGGAGGCAAGTGGCGTGCCACACGCAGCTTTTTTCCAAGAGGCCGTCCTCGGCCTCGCCAAGGGGCTTGGCCGCGGAGCGGGTGCGGCAGATTGCGGCGCGCGTGCCGTTTTGCAACCCCGGCCCAACCGACGTTCCAGGCCGGCTCGCGAGGACTCGCGAGGATCTGGAGCGTCGACCGACGAACAGCCGCTCCGGGCGGCCTGGGCTGCCTGGCCAGACTGGGCGGGCGGGGGATTTCCTCTGGTCAGCCCCACGCCCGACCGCTATTTTCCCGCCCCCCGAATTCCGCCCATCCGCCGCGATGACCAACGCTTCACACGCTCCACCCGCCGCGCCGTCTGTCTGTCACCCCCGTGCGGCAGCGGTCGTGTGCGCCTGCATCGTGACCGCCTCACTGTGGGGGCTGCCGTCGGCCTCGGGGCAGGTGGCCGAGAACAGGGCAGGGGAGTTCGGCACGCGCGTGCCGATCGCCGCGCCGCCTCCCCGCTTCGGCTACCACCGCACCAAGTGGCGCAGCTGGGAGGACGACGAGCCGCCGGCGTCGACAAACATGAAGGCGGCGACGCCCGCCGCGCCCCCCAGGCTCGAGGTTCCCGATCTCCGGGAGGAATCGCCGCGCCGCGCCGATGAACCGCCGCCGCGTGCCGCCGCGGCCAACGCCGGCGGTATGGCGGGCGGCGGCCTGACGCTGGAACAACGCGCGCAGCGTCTTGCCCGGCAGGCCGCCGCGGCGAAGGCGGGCTCCCGCGAGCAACAGTCGCAGTTCACTCGGGCTCTCGTCGCCGAGATCCTGGCCGCTCATGATCCCGAACTCCGCTGTCGGATCGTGGCAACCGTGGCCGATTTCGACACGCCGGAGGCGAATGCGATCCTCACGGGCGCCCTGCAGGATCCCAACGACCGCGTCCGCATGACGGCCTGCACGGTCTGGGGACGTCGGGGCGGGCCGAGCGCCGTGCAGCTGCTCTCCACACGGTATGACTCCGACACGGATCTGGGCGTGCGGCTCCGCGCCCTTGCCGCCCTGGCCGAACTCGACGACGACGCGGCCATTCCGGCGATCGCCAAGGCCCTCGACGACGCAGATCCGGTCGTGCGGAAGCGGGCCATGCAGTCGCTCAAACAGCGGAGCGGCCGCGATCTTGGCAACGACGTGGACGCCTGGCGGGCCTGGGCGGCCGACCCGGATCGAGCAGCCCCACGCTGGTCATGGCTCGAAGCCTTCCGCAAACTCTTTTAGAGCGCGCTCGATCCATAAACGGGGACACGCACGGGACAGGCACCTTTTGCTTCGCAAAACGAGCCAGTCCCGTTTTATCCAGCAATGACAACGGGCGGTGCCCGAAGGCACCGCCCGTTGGATTGTTCGTGCGGCATCGTGCCGCGAAACCGCGGCGCCACGCCTGCAGCAGACGTGGATCAGCCGACCATCGCCTTCAGGTTCTTCAGCGCACGCACGCGAACCTTCACGCTGGCCGGCTTCGCGGGCCGATCCTGCAGTTCGCCGGTGAAGGGATTCTTGACGCCCTTCTGCGCCGGGCGGGCCGGCACCTTGCGACGCTCGATCTTCACCAGGCCGGGGATGGAAAACACCCCGATGCCCTGACCCTTGAGGGCCTTTTGGATTTCATCCGTGAGGGCCTCCATCACCGCAACGACGTCCTTCTTCTGCAGACCGGTCGTCTCCGAGATGCTCCGCATGATCTCGGTCTTCGTCATGGGCTTGCTTCCCGACTTCTTCGCCATCGCCAATACCTCCAAAGCTTCGAAAAATTGTGAGCGGTAGTTCCCCACCGCATACCAGAGCCCGGCACCGGGTGCCGGAAGCGAGGCCGATTAGAGACTCTGGAAATGAAAATGCAACCCGAAATGATCGATTTCGCCCAGAAAATTCGCCGTTTTGCGGAAATTGCGTGCTCGAAATGCTGGTTTTTCTGGTTTTTTCGCGGTCCGGGCCGATTTACCCGTCGAATTCGTGGCCTGTGATAGGATGCGATCGAGGGCCGGCCAGACGCCCCGACACGCCGTTTGCCGGGGTCGGCTCTCTCCCGAACCAAACTCGGAACCATGCACCGAAACACGCACAGCGGGGTCTCGTTCGCGGGTGCACAGCGATGGATTCGAGCCGGGCTTCTCCCGCGGCTGGCTTGGCCTCTGGTCTTGCCTCTCCTATGGGCCCTTGCCGCAGCCCTGTGGATTCCCGGTGGGCCAGGGATCGATGACTGGAAGCGACTGAGGGCGGAGGACAACGCGGCGGAAGAGCCGTTGGACGACGACCCCGATGCGGACGACGGTGACGGTGGCATCGGGTTTCCGAGCGACCGGCTTCGCGAACGGCAACTGGATCGGGGTCGGCGACTCGTGGCCGACCAGCGTTGGAGTGATGCCGCGGCCTTGTTCGACGAGATCCTGGCCTCGGATCGGGATTGTTTCTTTCGCGCCGATCGGCAGCAGCGCACCTGGCAGAGCATCAAGTCGGAGACGAACCGCGTGATCGGCTCGCTCGAGAAGCCGGGGCGGGACGCCTACGAACTCCAATTCCGCGCACGGGCAGAGCGGATGCTCGAGCAGGCCGTCGCGGCGAACGACGTGGCGGGTATCGTGGCGGTGGCCCGCCGCTGGTTTCACACCCCAGCCGGCTACCGGGCCACGCTGCTGGCGGCACTCGAGGCGCTCGAGGCGAACCAACCGTTGGCGGCGGCCGTCTGGCTCGACCGCCTCTCGTCGGCCGCGGGAGCCGCGGCTTTCGAACCCACGCTCTCCATCATGCGGGCCACGGCCTGGCTGCGAGCGGGCGACCGCGGAGCGGCCGGCGCGATCCTCGAGCAGGCCCGTGCGAGTGGCAGGAACGTCGTCCGCATCGCCGGCAAGGACGTTCCGGTGTCGTTTCCGGCCGGCGGCGGCCTCGCGTGGCTCACCGCGCTCGTCGGCGAGCCCAGGAGCAGAGCGGGCCTCCAGGGCGGCGACTGGGCGATGCACCGTGGCGACCCCGCCCGCAACGGCGTCGCCACGGCGTCGTTGCCTCTGCTGGCGGCGCGATACCGCGTGCCGCTCGCCCGCCACCCGGAGGAATCACGGCTTCTGCAGGCGCAACGTCGCCACCATGCCGACCAGGACATCACGGTGCTGCCGGCCGCCACGCCATTGGCAGTAGATGGCACCATCCTGATGCATACGGCCATGGGCCTGTTGGCGGTGGATTTCGAGACCGGCAAGCGAGTCTGGCTGCAGACCGGGGATAACGCCGCGCCGCTTCACGCCGTGGCGGCCGAGGAGGACGGCACGGGTGATGCCGATGCGGCAGGGTCGTTCAACGCCGTGTTCGAGGATGCGACCGGCGGCACGCTCGCCAGTAATGGCCGGCTGGTGTTCGTCGTTGAAAGCCACCCCGACGCGATCGCGCCGCAGCAGGCCGCTGGACTGAACTTCCGACCGGCGCTGCAGGCAGCGGGCGGCGGGCAGGCGGTGGGCGGTTGGCGCGGTGGCAACACGCTCTCGGCCTACGACATCGCCGAACGCGGCGCCCTGCGCTGGCGGCTTCCGGGCCGCGCCGCCCCCGACGACGCGGCGGGCCAGGCATCGCCGGGCACGGCGTGGTATCTGGGCCCGCCATTGCCCGTGGGCGAACAACTCCTCGTGCTCGTCGAAGAGAAGGGGGAGATCCGCCTCGACGTGCTCGAAGCAGACACCGGTCGACTGGAGTGGTCGCAACCGTTCGCGGAGGTCGACGAGCGCTGGGCGATCGATACTCGCGACAACCATGGGCGACGGCTCGCCGGCCTCTCTCCCGCGCTGGCCGAAGGCGTGTTGGTCTGCCCGACGGGCGCCGGTGCCGTGGTGGCCATCGACCTTGCCACGCGCACCCTGCTCTGGGCACACGAGTATCCGCGTTCCCGCGACCCGGCCCCGTGGGGAGGAGCCATTGGCAACGGCGGCCGGATCCTGCGACCCGATGGAATGCGGGAGCCGCGGCCGGGCTGCTGGCTCGATTCCGCCCCCATCCTCGCCGGAGGCCGGATTCTCCTCGCCCCCGCGGATTCGCAGGAACTGCTTTGTCTCGATCTGCGGCGGGGTGACGTGGTGTGGCGATTGCCTCGCAAAGATCGGCTCTACGTGGCCGGCGTCGTGGATGGGCGGGCGATCGTCGTGGGCCGCCGCGGCGTGGACGCGATCGATCTGGCGACCGGTCGCGTGCTCTGGCAGCGTTCGCTCGGCGCCGAACACGGCGGCACGAGCGGCCGCGGCATCCTCACGACGAACCGATTCTTTCTCCCCCTCGACACGCCTGAGGTGCTGGAAATCGATCTGGCCGACGGCCGCACCGTCAGCCGCTCCGCGGCCCGTGGCGACGCGGTGCCGGGCAACCTGCTTGCCTATCGTGGCGAAGTGATCTCCCAGGGGGCGGACTGGCTCGATGTGTTCCATCAATCGGCGGCGCTTGAACTGCGGATCGAGACGGCGCTGCGGGCCGATCCGCAGGATGCGTGGGCGATGCTGTGGCGCGGCCAAGTCAAACTCGACCGGGGCGACATCGCCGGCGGCATAGTCGACGTGCGGGCGGCCCATGCGCTGCAGCCAGCCCGCGTGCCGCCGGGCGTGGTGGCCGCGGCGTTGTTGTTCGCGCTCAAGACCGATTTCGCCCAGACGGCGCCCCTGTGGCGCGAGGCGGTGACGCTCAGCGGGTCGCCGGCGGCCGCAACCGTCGCCCTGCGGGCCACCATCGACGGCTTTCTCCGCGCGGGAGATCCGGTCCAGTCGTGGGAAGCCGCCCGCCAATTGCTGTCGCGGGAAGAATCGGCAGATGCTTCGACGATCCTCGAAAACGGCTCCGCCCTGCAGCCGCCCGGCGGCGTCGCGGCGCTGATCGCCGACGGTGCCGATCCACTGCTCCACGTGACCCCGGCGCGGTGGACGCAGGGGAGGGTCGCCGCGATCCTCGCAGCGGCGCCAGCGCCGCTCCAGGCCGAGATCGACTCATTCATCGCGCAGGAAGCGACGGCGGCGGCCGGGGCCGGCAACCGCGTGGCGAGCCTCCGCGGCTTCACCG
Organism: Planctomycetia bacterium; assembly: GCA_046076685.1. Classification (GTDB taxonomy): domain Bacteria; phylum Planctomycetota; class Planctomycetia; order Pirellulales; family UBA1268; genus CAMCQY01. Next base: position 6,128 of record JBJTSM010000359.1, read on the forward strand.
AACGGTTCGGCAGGCACCCGCGGGCCGGCGCAGCCCGTCGACAGTTGGCGGACGCCTTGGACGAGGCGATCGAGGGAAACGCGACGGGCGACAATCGCCGGGACCTGATCGTCGAACGGGATTTCGTCCTGCTGGACCTGGCCCGCGATGGAGCAGCCTCCGATCGCGACCATGCCGCGGCGTCGCTCGCGCGGATCCGTCAGGAACTCGCCGGCGTGCCCGCCAGCGACGGTGCGGCCGAGGCCTGGCCGGTCGGCAGGATCGTGCCGCGGCGGGCCGGCAGGGACACGCGGCACGGCGGCCCGCGGCGCGAAGCGGATGAAGCACGGTTCATGCGGACACGGCTGATGAACATCCCCGTGACCGACGGTCCTGAGTCCTTTCTGCCCGGTCTCGAACTCGCCTTCGATCTCCATCAGCAGGCGGACATCATCGCCACCGACGGCTTCGGTCGGCCGATCGGCGAGCCATTCGGTCTCAAGTCGCGATCCGACGGCGCGCGGCTCCCGGCAGTTTTCCAACCGGCAGGCATGGACGAGGCCCTGGTCGTCGGTCGGGTCGCGTTCATCCGCGCCGGAGCGAGCATTGCGGCGGTTGAACTTGGCGGAAGCGGCGGAGCGGGGCAGGGCAAAGGGGGGCATCGCCCGCTCTGGCTGGCCACCGACACATCCGATCCCGCCACCGGGGAATCACGGGCGGCCGGATTCGTCGTGAACCTCGGCGGCGGAAGGGGCGGCCGCCACGGCAGCACGCCGCTGGGAGCACGGGTCTCGGAGCCGAGGCCGGCCGACGAGTTGGGGCAGCGGAGCGTTTCGGTGGCCGGTGTCGCACGATGCACGGGCGTGGCCTTGCTGGCTGACCGGTCGCTCAAGGTCTACGACCCCGTCACCGGCCGCCATCTCTGGGAACGCCGGCGGGTTCCTCCCGCCGCCGAACTGTTCGGCGACGACCAATTTCTCTGCGTCTGTCCGCCCGACGGCCGGGCCGCGGTCGTGCTCTCGATGGCGGATGGACGAATTGTTCGGACCCTCGACCTCCCCGCCCGCGAGCGGCGGCTCATCACCAACGGCCGCTCGATCCTGTCGGTGCAACCGTCCACGACGGACCGCGATCAAAGGGCGGAGCCCGGCGCCGGTGATCCAGCAACCCCGGAATCCGCCTGGGCCAGGCGGGTGCGACTCGACGTCGTCGATCCCGTGGACGGCCGGAGCCGACCGCTGGGCGACTACCCGGGTGAGGCCAGAGCCGCGGCCACCGGCGACGGCCGCCTGGCAGTGGTCGAGCCGTCAGGGAACTTGAGTCTTCTCGACATCGATGCCGCACGCATCGTCTTTCGCACGCGGCTGCCCGAAATGCCGGCGGGGCTCGAGCAGTTGCAGGTGCTGCCTTGGATGGATCGTTATCTCGTGGTTGTCGGCCGCGAAGAGACGGCCGAGGAGAAGCGACTGCTGGATCGGATCGGGACGTTCTCGCCGTACGTGGGCATGCCGGGCCGGCAGATGCCCCAGCTCGTCACCGGCTCCCTCTGGGCGATCGACGCCTCGGCCGGCGACATGCTCTGGCCCGTGCCGGCGACGATCCAGCGGCAGGCGCTCCAGATTCACACCGGCTCGCAACTCCCGGTGCTCCTGTGCGTCCGAATGATCCAGCCAGAGCGCGAACCCGAGCGTCAGCACGTCAGCGTCCTCTGCCTCGACAAGCGCACCGGCCAGGCCGTGTTCGTCGATGATCGATTCAATGCCCGATCG
>JBJTSM010000360.1:0-4640 GCA_046076685.1 Planctomycetia bacterium
ATAATTATTATGCCAATCATCTAAACACCATTCCCACACATTACCGTGCATATCATGTAAACCAAAAGCGTTAGGAGGAAAAGAACCTACACGAGTAGCAGGATAGGGAGGACATTCATCAAAAGCCATGATCACATCAGCCCCCAGAATATTCTGAATTTCAATAGAGCGTTCTGGAGTTAATTTAATCAGCCCATCCCCCGGCTTGCGCCGGGGGCTTTTATGGGATGGGCTTTTATGGGCATACAAGCCCGGAGCGCAAGCGATGGGATCGATGCTGTCAGCCGGCCAGTTTGCCGGCCGCGGCATGAGCGCCGCCCACGGCGGGCCACGGGAGCGGCTCGCTGCCGAAGATACCGTCGCGGCGCACCGCCAGCCGCCGGCGGACGAACGTGTCGGTGATGACCAGGAGCGCGGGCAGGAACACCAGCTCCGCGAGCGTGGCCGCGGCCACCGCGGCGCAGGCCAGAGTGCCGAATCCCGCCAGCGCCGGCACGGAGCTGACCGTGACCGCCGCGAATCCGATCGCCAGCACCACGCCGCCGAGCACGACCGCGTTGCCCGTCTCCGCCACCGCCCGGCGGACGGCGCTCGTGATCGAAAGCCCGTCCCGGCGGTGCCGTTGCAGTGCCGAGAGCACGTGCACCGTGTCGTCCACGGCCAGCCCCAGGCAGACGTTGAACACGATCACCGTGGCGGGATCGAGCGACCGGCCGAGGGCGACAAGCACCGCCCCGATCACCGCCAGCGGAAAGACGTTGGGGACGAGGCTCACGAGGCCAGCCAGCGGCGAGCGGAAGGCCAGGGCGAGGATGCCGCCGATCACGGCCACCTCCAGAAGCAGGCTCGAACCCAGGTCGCGGACGAGCTGGCGGATGTTGCGGGCCGACACCACCGACATCCCGGTCAGCTCGAACGACCACCCCGGACGGGCGGCGGCGAGCCGGGCGAGCCCCTCGTCGATCCGATCGTAGACGCCCTCGAGCTTCCGCGATCCGAGGTCGCCCACGCGGGCCCGCACGATCGCCATGCGGGATGCCTCGTCGACCAGATCGGAAAAATCGGCCGCGTCAAGCCGCCGCCGCGCCCGCTCGGGCAGCGTGCCGGCCACCGAGGCCAGCGACATCGCCCGCGTGATGCCGCCCGACCGTTCGAGCACCGCATGCACCTGCTCGAGCGCATCGAGCACCGGCGGGTCGAGCCAGCCGAGCCCTTCCGGCCAGCGGATCACCACGTCGGCCCCCATCACCCCGCCAAACTCCCGGTCCACGGTGACGAGCGTCCGCGACGCCGCGGCCCCCCGCGGCAGGCTGTCTACCACGCGGTTGTCGGCGTCGAGCCGTGAGGCCACGGCCGCCAGCAGGAGCGTGGCGGCACAGCCCGCCGCCGCGATCGGGCGGGCGTGCCGCACGGAGAAGGCGGTGAGGGCGGCGGCCAGCCGGCCGGCATGCCGGGACGACCGGCCCAGCCGCATGCCGCTGAAGGCCCGCGTCGAGGCGAGCAGCGGGGTGAGCAGCGTGACCGCGAGGAAACTCGCCACGGCCCCCGCGGCTGCGGCGATGCCGAACATCCGCACCGCGTCGATCCGGGCGGCCGCAAGCGACGCAAAGCCGATCGCCGTCACGAGGCTCGTCAGCCCGCAGGCCGCACCCACCCGCCGGATGGCTCCGCTCGACGCCGCCACCCCGGCCAGGCCGCGGCGGGCGCTGCGGCGCATGTCCTCGATGAAGTGGATCGAGTCGCAGGTGCCCACCACGAGCGCCAGCGACGGCACCACGCTCGTGAGCAGGTTCACCGGCAGCCCGAACAGGCCGATGATTCCCATCGCCCAGACCGCACCCACGAACGGGGGCACGCAGGCGACGACCGTCGAGCGGGCGCTCCGCGCCACGCAGGCCGACAGCACGACGGCCAGGCCGAGGCCGAGCGAGTTGAAGAACAGCATGTCGTGCCGCAGGGCCTGGGCCGCTTGCTCGCGGAGGGCCGGCAGGCCGGTGAGGTCCAGTTTCAGCCCGCCGCCCTCACGCTCGGCGGCGGTGAGCAATCGCTCGATGCCGGCCACCACTTCGCCCAGCCGCGGCGGCCTGTCGGCCGCGGCCTCGAGCCGCGCGATGAGCAGGCCCGCGGAGGCGTCGGCCGAGAGCAGGTGGTCCCTGATCAGCGGATGGTCGAGCGCGCGGGCCCAGGCCGCCTCGCCTTCCTCGGCATGAGTTCGCCCTCGACCCTGGGGATCACCGGCAGCACGGCTCCGGCGACGCCCTGCCGGCGGATGTCGAACATCGACCGCACCTGCTCGACGCCATCGACCGCCGCCAGCCTCTCGGCCAACGACCGCTGGGCGGCGAGCGCACGCGGCTCGAAGAGGTCGCCCGAGTCGGCGGTGACCCGGATGATGCAATCGCGGTCGGGGGTGCCGAAGCGGGCGGCCACCTCGTCCACGAGGCGGAAGTCCGCGTCGGCATCCCGCAGGAGGGCCCGTAGGTCGTCGTCGATCTCGAGCCGAGTGAGGCCGAAGCCGGCAAGCAGCGTGCAGACCGCGACGGCGGCCCAGGCGATCAGCCGCCAGCGGCCGGGCTGTCCGGAGTTGTCTGGCGGGGCAGGGCCCCCGGGGCTTCCTGCCGGGGCAGCAGGTGCAGTTCCTCCGGATCGACGATCCAGCCCCGGCAGTCCGGCGTGCCGCAGCGGCACGGAATCGCGGCGTCCGCCGGCCAGCAATAGTCGATCAGCAGTTCGTCGCCCGCGTTGATCGAACGGATCGTTTGCAGCCACAGCCTGTCTTCCTGGAGGCTTCCATCCTCGTCAAACCAGTAGAAAAGCTCGCAGTTCGGATCGCAACTGTGGTTCAGGAATCGCAGCGGGGCGGCCGGTTCCAGCACGCGGCCGCTCGGCAATTCCATGCAATAGCTCGGGTCGTCGGGCTCGACCGGGAAAATCTCCCCCTGGATCTCCCCCAGCACCATCCCGCCCTTGAGCTTCCGCCGGGCGAACACCCCGCGGCCGACGTGGGTCTCGTCGACCCGGACGAACTGGCTGAGGCGGTCGGTGCCCGATCGACGCGCCTTGACCGCCGGGCGGCCGGCCGATTCGCGAGGCTTGCCGGACAGAAGCTGTGTATCATGTGGGTGACTCATGTCCGGCAAGCGTCGTCGGGACTCGTGGGTGGTGTCTTCGTGGAGCGGTGTGCGGTGACCTCGCAGACTCTAGCGGTGATGAACGGCTGCCGTCAACGGCCGACGCCTGTCGGGGCGGTGCTCGCGATGATGCTGGCGTGGGCCCCTTCGACGTGGGCCGACGAGCCCGCACCGCGGCCGCCCGTGCCGCTGCGGATCGCAGCCTTCAACGCCGAGAATCTCGCCGCCCCCGGCGAGCGGACCACGCTCACCCGCTTCCGCTTCGAGCCGGCCCGCCGCCGGCATCTCGAGCACATCGCCGCCGTCGTCGAGGCGCTTGCGCCCGACATGCTCGTCATGCCCGAGGTGGTGTCGCGGGAAGGGGTGGACGCGGTGGTGAGCCTGCTCCATGCCAAGGGGCTGACCGGGTACCACGGCTACCACGTCGACGGCCGCGACAAGTTCTCCGGATTCGACGTGGCGATCTTCTCGCGGATCGAGCCGGACGAGATCGACGGCCGAAGGATCCACATCTTCGTGCCCGCCGGCAACAAGCGCTCGGCCAAACGCGGCCGGGGAGACGGCGAGGGCGACGCGGCGGCCGCCGACGCTCCCGATGTGGCCGGGAAGGACGACGCCTGGATGCGGCGGGCCTACAGCCATGCCGACGACCGCGGCGGCACCCGGCACGAGGAGGCGGTGCTGCAGCGGCACGCGGTCGCCTATTTCACGGTCGCCGGTCGGAAGATCGGGCTGCTCGGCGTGCACCTCAAGAGCAACCCCTCCGACGTCGGCAGCAACGCCCAGCGGATGGCCGAGACCGCGATCGCCCGCGAGATCGTGCGCCGCGAGATCGTGGGCCGGGGCTACGCGCCGATCGTGCTCGGCGACATCAACGACTACGACCCCGACGTGCCGATGGCCGACGCGAACCGCCGCACCCGCACGACCGTGCTGCACGATCTCAAGAACTACGACGAGTCTTCTGCGGAGGACGAACTCGTCAACGCGGCCCGGTTCATCCCGCGGGTGGCCGACCGCTACACGTCGCACTGGGATTTCAACGAGAACGGCGCGGCCGACAGCGACGACGTGTTCACGATGATCGACCACGTGCTCGTGCACCGCGACCTCGTGCCGGCGATCACCCGGGCCTTCATCTGCCACGCCATCGACCTTGACGTGTCGGATCATTTTCCGGTCGTCGTCGATTTCGACTTAGCCAAGCTGCCGCCGGAGTGACGTCTTGGGTGGCGCGACCAGATCCCGGCGCTCGCGCTTCGGGCTTTTATGCGCACTCTGGTGCGCCGCCCCATAAAAGCCCCGGGCGCAAGCCCGTGGATGGCGCAACCAGATCCCGGCGCTTGCGCTTAGGGCTTTTATACGGACACCGGTGCGCTGCCCCCATAAAAGCCCCGGCCGCAAGCCCGGGGATGGCTCTATCAATAAAAGCCCCGGGCGCAAGCCCGGGGATGGCTCGGGATCGGTCAGGCCTGCAGCTCCGACCGCACCTGCTCGAGGAGCTTCTTC
>JBJTSM010000361.1:0-2695 GCA_046076685.1 Planctomycetia bacterium
GCGGATCGCCGTGAACCAGGAGCTCAAGAGCCTGCGGATCGCGTTGGAACGCATCCCGAAGCGGCTCGCGCCGGCAGGCCGGCTGGTGGTGATCTCGTTCCACTCGCTCGAAGACCGGCTCGTGAAGCAGGCGTTTCGCAGCCCGCAGATCTGGGACTGCCTGACGCGGTCACCGGTCGAGGCCTCCGCCGACGAGCTGCTGCGAAACCCCCGCAGCAGATCGGCGAAACTGCGGGCCGCCCAGCTTGCCCCGCCCGCCACAGCCGACTGAATCGGCCAATCGACCGCAAGCAATAGCTTGGTAAACCAGGAGAGGTAGGCGAAGGGGTCGGCGACAGCTCGAGGAGCATTGGGACGCCCCGGCCCACGCGACGCCATTCCGCCGTTGGAGCGGCGGACAAAATAATGCGTTGCCGCCCCGAAGCCGGTGCCACACCAATCAAGCCGGCGGGATCGATCTGGCGTCGGCCGCGGAGATTGGCCATTCTCCCACCCCACTGCCCGCTGGCCGCCGAACGATCCATGGGACGCGAAACCAAGCTTCTACTGGCACTGCTCGCCACGCTCGCCGGCGTATTTTTCGGCGTGCTGTCGATGAAGCTGCTCATGCCCCGGCCGCCCGCGGGAGCGGGGCCCGACGTCACCCTCGACGGTGCCGACACGGCGGCCAACGAGTTGGTCGAGCCCCCCTCGCTCTCGCCCCCCGCTCCCGGCCCGTCGACAGACCTGCCTGAGTCCATTGCCGAGGCGGCCCCCGCCTTCGAAGCCCCGCGGAACACGAGCCGATTTCAGGCGGACGTGCAGGCAGACGCCCCCGTTCTCCCGCCGGCTGAGCCCACGGCCCCGTTCCCGGCGCGGCGGGATCCCTTCGTGGCTCCGGCCGGCCTCGACATGCCGGTGCGGCAGGCCGCTCCGCCCACGGAACCGGCTCCGGACGGTGCGGCCCACGTGGCCAGTGCCGGCGACTCCTGGTGGGGCCTGGCGGAACGTGCCTACGGCGATGGGCGGCTGTATCGCGCCTTGTTCGCCTGGAACCGCTCGATCGATCCGCGGATCTCGCTGGCTCCCGGCACGCGGCTCGAGATCCCGCCGCGGTCGAAGCTCGAGGCCGCCTGGCCGAAGCTCATGCCGGCGGAATGATCACGGCTGAGCCGCCCGCATTCCGCAGAGTACCACTCTGCGGCTACGAGCAGACGGATCGAGCGTGGCTACGAGCAGACGGATCGGGCAGCGAACTGCGTGCGACGACAGCAGCTCAACGATTCGGCCCACCGCGTAGCCTCCGCGAAGCGTTGTAGGTGCAGACTGACAGTCTGCACACGCTCGCAGGCAGGTCGCTCACGCCAGCCGCCTCGAACCTACTTCGCGCCGAACTTGTAGGCCGTGTTCTTCGGATCGAAGTCGGCGTCCGTGAAGCCATTGTTGATCTTCACGTTCATGTAGGTGTACTCCTCGAGGAGCACCGGCTGGCCACCCGCTTCCTGGGGCCAGTCATAGGCCTCGTAGCGGATCGGGATCGTCAGTTCGTCGTCGATGAAGACGCGGGCGAGATGGAAGCGGAAGTTGCGGCGGGGCACCGGATGCTGCACCTGCACGCAGGTGCAGACGCGGCCGTTGACCTTGGCGTTGGGATAGAAGTTGACGTCGCACTCACCGAACTGCTTGTCGTGCTCGGCGACCTCCACCAGTCGCTTGGCGAGGTTCTCCACGCCGATCTCGGTGACGGGATAGCGGTTGCCCTGCATCGCGAGCATGCTCTGCGGCTTGAGCGACACGGTGCCCACCATGGCCCGCACGCCGCTGCCGGCGTGGGCCAGCATGTTGCCGTCGTTGTGGCCGGCCACGTAGATGACCTCCTGCCCCTTCACGCTGTCGGGCCCGAGGAAGTAGAGGTACACGCTGAACGGCTGCTGCTTGATCTTGGCGAACATGTATTCGTGCTCGCCGAGTTTGCCGTCGATCCGCTCCCGCTTCACGATGGTGCAGGAGTAGTCGCGGATATTCGCGTTGATCTTGGCGAGGCCCTGCTGCGCCAGGTCGAGCGCCGGCTGCAGCGGATGCGTTCCCTGGGCGGCAGCGGCCACGCCTGCGTTGGCGTTGGTCGCGGGCAGGCCCCCGTTGGGCACGAGGCCCGGAAGCGTGCCGGCCGCGTCGGCGGCGGGAGCGGCTGCGGGCTGCTGGCCAAGAGCGGCAGAGCCGGCTGCCAGCGGCAGGACGACGGCGGAGGCCAGGGCGACACCGCGGGCGATCACGGCTGCGGGCCGCCGGGCGTGAGACATCCACGATCCGGTGTGTGCAGGCATAGCGACGAATCGGAACATCTCACCCTCCAGCAATCTGAAACCCGGAATCTGAACTCGGAACCTGGGGCTCGGGACCTCAACTCTGAAATCGGCGCACCGGAAAACCTGCCGGAACCGCAGCGACGCACGGTCGAGCGGGACGGGCCTCCGGGAAACGCGGCGGGAGTCTAACGGCCGCCGGAGGCCGTCGCCATGCCACTTCCCGCCGCTTTTTGGCCGCAGGGGCAAAAACCAGTTCCACCCTCTTGCCCCGGGGGGCCGGGGCCAATCATGCTCGCGAGGCCCGGCCGCGATCATGGCCGTGGCCCTCCCTTCCCTCGCCCCCCCTCTATCACTCCCCCGATCGCGTGCCATGGCTTTTTCTGAACTGCTTTCCCCCTGCCCCGACGTCG
>JBJTSM010000362.1:0-3258 GCA_046076685.1 Planctomycetia bacterium
GATCGGCGGCACGGCCGTCGGCACGGGGCTCAACGCCCACGCCCGGTTCGGCGACGTGGCCGCGTCATACATCGCGAAGGAGACCGGCCATCCGTTCGTGTCGGCGGCCAACAAGTTCGCGGCCCTCTCCGCCCACGACGCGCTCGTGGAAGTGAGCGCGGCGGAACGGGGCCTGGCGATGGCCCTGCTCAAGATCGCCAACGACATCCGCTGGCTCGCGTCGGGCCCCCGGTGCGGGATCGGCGAGATCTCGATCCCGGAGAACGAGCCGGGCAGCTCGATCATGCCGGGCAAGGTGAATCCCACGCAGTGCGAGGCGATGACGATGGTCTGCGCCCAGGTGTTTGGCAATGACGCCACGGTGGCCTTCGCCGGCTCGCAGGGGAATTTTCAGCTCAACGTCTACAAGCCCGTGATGATCCACAACGTGCTCGAATCGGCCGACCTGATCGCCGACGCCTGCGACTCGATGCGGGTGCACTGTGCCACGGGGATCGAGCCCAACCTGGCTCGGATCCGGCAGCACCTCGACGAATCGCTGATGCTCGTGACGGCGCTCAACACGCACATCGGCTACGAGAAGGCGGCGAAGATCGCCAAGAAGGCCCATGTCGAGGGGACGAGCCTGAAGGAGGCCGCCGCCGCTCTTGGCTACGTCACGCCCGAGCAGTACGACCAGTGGGTGGTGCCGGTGGAGATGACCCGGCCGCTCGCGTCCTGACCCGCCTGCCCCGCCACGGAGACGAGTTCCATGCCCAACGAATCGACCGCCCGCGATCGCTCTCCCCGACTGACCCGCCGGGCCTTCGGCCTCACAGCGGGCCTCGTCGCCGCGGCCGCCGCCACGCCCGCGGTCGCGCAGGCACGCCGCGTGGGCGGCGAGACGATCATCGGCGCGGGAGCCCATCGGTTTCGGGTGCGCCACCACTTCCCGCAGCTGCCCGACCGCTTCACATGGCAGACCACCCACAACGTGGCGGTCGATTCCGCCGGCAACCTCTACGTGATCCACGAGGGGAAGAAGGAGCAGAAGGACCATCCCGCGATCTTCGTCTTCGACTCCGGGGGGAAATTCGTCCGGGCCTTCGGCAGCGAGTTCCAGGGGGGCGGCCACGGCATCGAGGTCCGCCGGGAGGGGAACGAGGATTTTCTCTATGTCTGCGGCTACCAGCAGGTGAAGAGCTTCGCGAAGATGACGCCCACCGGCGAGATCGTCTGGTATCGCAAGGCACCGATGGAATCGGGGGCCTACGCGGCGGGCGAAGACACGTCGACCGCGGCCAACTGGAGCCGGCAGGGCTTCCTGCCGACCAACTTCGCCTTTCTCGACGACGGCGGCTTCCTGCTCGCCGACGGCTACGGCTCGTTCAGGATCCATCGCTACGACAAGGACGCGAAGTGGCTGAGCTGCTTCGGCGGCGCCGGCGACGGCAAGGGCACCTTCAACACGCCGCACGGGATCTGGATCGACCGCCGCGCGGCGGCCGACGGCACGGCGAAGGATCCCACGATCGTGATCTGCGACCGGGCGCACGACACGCTGCAGGTGTTCGGGATGGACGGCACCTACCGGGAGACGGTGTCGGGCTTCGGCCTGCCGGCCAATCTCGACACCTGGAACAACCTGATGGTGGTGCCGGAACTGAAGGCCTGCGTCACGCTGCTCGACGAGCAAAACAAGGTGGTGGCCCGGCTGGGGCACGCGGCCGAACGGCTCGGCACGATCAAGAACCTGCGTGGCCAGCCCGACCAGTGGCAGGACGGCGAGTTCGTGCATCCGCACGACGCCTGCTTCACGCCGTCGGGCGACATCTTCGTGGCCGAGTGGGTGGCCACGGGCCGCGTCACGAAGCTCGAACGGCTGGCGTAGTCGGTCGGCCGATCACCGCATCGTGCGATCGAGAGGGTCGGCAGCGATCAGCCGAGGAGCGGGTCGTTTGCCCGCTCGTCCTCATCGAGGATCGTCTCGAGAGGCACCGTGCGGCCCGCTTCGACGTCGGCTTGCGCCTCCGCGATAAGGCAATTGGTCGGCCGTAACCGCGGGGCACCACGGTGCGGCGCGTTTGCGGCATCCTCGCGTTGATCGCCATGTTGCCGCGTGTCGTGCGTGTTGCCATGGGTGGCTGGCTTCGGTTCGTGGCAGCGCCCCCCCTTCTGCCTGCGAGCCAGGCCTGCGACGGCGGTATAATCCGAGTCGTGACTTTCGAGAGCTGGCTCGAGTGGCGAGACCGCGCCGAGCGGCCCGTTGCGGCGTACGTCGAGGAGGAGCTCCGCGGCTATCTCGAGTGCGGGCTCCTCTGCTTCGGCTTCGCCCGCGCGCTGTGTACCGGCTGCCGCACGGGGTTTGTGGTGGCCTTCTCCTGCAAGGGCCGCGGCGTCTGCCCGTCCTGCAACGGTCGCCACATGGCCCAGACGGCCGCACACCTCGCCGATCACGTCATCCCCCCGGTGCCCGTGCGGCAGTGGGTGATCTCCGTGCCGAAGCGATTGCGCGGCATGATCGCCGACCGACCCACGGCCGTCGCAGCCCTCACGAAGATTTTTCTTGATGAGATCGAGCGGCTCCTGTGCGCTGCGGCAGGCGTCACGAGTGACGCCGACGCCCCCGCATCCGCCCGCCCGCGACTCGGCGGCATCTCCTTCCTGCACCGCTTCGGCTCAGCGGTCAACCACCACGTGCACCTGCACGTGTGTGCGACCGACGGAGTTTTCGTGCCGCCTGCCGACGGCGCACCGTGCGACGCGCCGCTGGCTTTCGTGCCGGCCCGACCGATCAACCAGGCCGATCTGGCCACGCTCACCGAGCGGGTGCGTCGCCGTGTGATCCGGTGGTTCAGGCTTGCGGGCCTGCTCGACGCCGCGGCCGCAAGTCCACGCGGCCGGGCGCGAACGGCGTCGTTGACCTCTCGCCGTTCGAGTTTTTGGACCCACTCGCCGATCTCGTCCCGCCGCCGCGGAAGCATCGGCACAGGTATCACGGGGTGTTTGCGCCGAATCACAAGCTGCGAAAAGCCGTCACGGCGCTGGCGATCGGCAACATCGGCAAGCCACGGGAGGCCACGAAAGGCGGGCATGGGAACGACGGTCACGCCACGGGAGGCTGCTGCGACGCACATCAAAAGCCACGCTCGCACCGGCCCGAGGCCCGCCCGCCGACCGGGGCGAGCTCGTCCAGGCCTCTGACGAGCGCGACGTCTTTCAAACCTTGCCCGACGAACGCCCGTGATCGACATCCACAGCCTCTGACCGGTGCCGGAC
>JBJTSM010000363.1:0-3409 GCA_046076685.1 Planctomycetia bacterium
AGGGCCGCTCGACGATCCGGCCGAAGCCGATGATCGCCACCTGCGGCGGATAGATCACGCCGTAGACGCTCTCCACCCCACGATCGCCCAGGCTCGTGAACGTGACCGTGGAATCGGCGAGTTCCGAGCTCTTCATCCGCCCCGCGCGGGCCCGCGCCGTGAGATCGCGGAGGCCGTCCATGAGGCAATCGAGACTGCGGGTCGCCGTGTCGTGCAGGGCCAGGATCACGAGCCCGCCCTGCCGCAGCGAGATCGCCACGCCGACGTGCACCGTCTCCCGTGGCACGACCACCCCCCCTTCCCAGACGGCGTTGAGTTCCGGCACCGCCCGCAGCGCCAGGGCCGTCGCCTTGAGCAGGAGCACGCCGGGCAGCAGCCGCTTCTCGGCCGGACGCCGCTCGTTCTCCGCCGCCAGCCAGGCGACCGCGCGGTGCAGATCGATCGTCGTGGCCAGGTAGTAGTGGGGAATCTCCCGTTTCGACCGGGCCATCGCCGCGGCGATCGTCTGCCGCATCCGCTGCAGGCGGTCGGCGGCGGTGCCCGCCCCCGGGCGGCCGGTGGGCGCCGCTTGGCCGGCTAAAGCCGCAGGCCGCGCCGCCGCCCGCTCGATGTCGGAGAGCGTGATCGCGCCACCGCGGCCGGTGCCGGCAATCGTCGCCGGATCGACCTGGCGCTGCCGAGCGAGCCGACGGGCCGCGGGCGAAATCCGCAGCCGGCCCGCCGTCGCCAGGCCGGGCCCGTAGACCGGCGGCGCGGTGGCGACGGCCGGCAACTGCCGCTCGGGCGCCGTGGCCGCGGGCCGCTCCTCGCCCGTCTCCACCGGCGGGATCGTGCCGGCCTCCGCGGTCTCGCCGGCTTCCCGGATCATCGCCATCGCGGTGCCGACGGAAACCTTGCGGCCCATCGGCACGAGGATCGCATCGAGCACGCCGTCGCACCAGATTTCGACGTCGATCACGCCCTTGTCGGTGTCGACCTCCGCGATCGTCTCGCCGCGACGCACCGGGTCGCCCGGCCGCTTGTGCCACGTGACGACGGTGCCCGCCTCCATGTCGGCGCCGAGCGTGGGCATCACGAACGGTTTCATGCGTTCGACGCTCCGACGGCCGCGCGGATGGTGGCGACGATCCGCTCCACGCTCGGCAACGCCGCCTCCTCGAGATGCTTCGCATACGGAATCGGCACCTCGGCGGTGCAGATCCGCAGGACCGGTGCGTCGAGTTCGTAGAACGCCTCCTCCATCAGGCTCGCGCTGATCTCGGCCGCGAGGCCGCAGGTCCGCCAGCCCTCGTCCACGACCGCCACGCGGTGGGTCTTCGCGGCCGACGCGAGGATCGTCGGCACGTCGAGCGGCCGCAGCGACCGCAGATCGATCACCTCCGCGTCGATGCCTGAGCGGGCAAGCTCCTCGGCGGCCGCGAGTGACTTGGGCAGCGAGCCGCCGGATGTGACGAGCGTCAGATCCCGCCCCGCGCGGCGGATCGCCGCCCGCCACGGGTCGAACGGGCCGGCCTCCTCCGCGAGTTCCCCCTCCGTGGGATAGAGCATGGCGTGCTCGAAGATGATGACGGGATCGGGGTCGGCCAGCGCCGCGGCCAGCATCTGCCGCGCGTCGGCAATCGTCGCCGGAGCGAGCACCTTGATCCCCGGCACGTGGGCATACCAGACCTCCAGGCTGTGCGAATGCTGCGCGGCCACCTGTCGCCCGGCTCCCGTGGCCATGCGGATCACCAGCGGCACGCTCACCTGTCCGCCGCTCATGTGGCGGATCGTGGCGGCGTTGTTCACGATCTGGTCGAGGGCCAGCAGGCTGAAATTCACCGTCATCACCTCGACGATCGGCCGCATCCCCCCGATCGCCGCGCCGATCCCCGCCCCCACGAAGGCCGATTCCGAAAGGGGCGTGTCGCGGATCCGCGCGGGGCCGAACTCCTCGAGAAATCCCTTGCTGCAGGCATAGGCACCGCCGTAGCGGCCCACGTCCTCGCCCATGAGAAACACCCGCGGGTCGGCGACGAGCGCCGCGTGCATCGCCGTCCGCACCGCCTCGCGGTAGCTCATCGTCGTCATGGCGTCGCTCCCGGCGCGGGCGTCAGCACGTCCCTGGTGAGATCCTCGACCGGCTCCCAGGCGGCCGCCTCGGCGGCGGCGACGGCCGCGTCCACCGCGGCGGCGGCGGCCGCTTCGAGCTGCCGCAGTTCGCCGTCATCGACGAGCCCCCAGCCCTGCAGGGTCGCCGGAAACGTCGCCAGCGGATCGCGGGCCCGCCAGCGTTCGACCTCCTCCTTCGGCCGGTAGAGTTCCGGGTCGTACATCGAGTGGGCGCGAAACCGGTAGGTGCGGGCCTCGAGCAGGTAGGGAGCCCGCGTGCCGCGGACGCTCTCGACCGCCAGCCGCACGGCCGCCTCGACGGCCAGCACGTCCATGCCGTCGACGACGGCCGACTCGACCCCATAGGCCGCCCCCTTGCGATGGATGATCGGCATCGCCTGATGCCGGACCAGCGCCGTGCCCATCGCGTAGCGGTTGTTCTCGCAGAGAAAGAGCACCGGTAGGTTCCAGAGCGCCGCGAGGTTGAGCGATTCGTGAAACTCGCCCTCCGCCACGGCTCCGTCGCCGAAGAAGCAGAGCGTCACGTGCGGCCGGCCCTGCAGGGCGTCGGCGAGCGCGAGGCCCACCGCCAGGGGCAGGCCGCCGGCCACGATCGCGTTGCCGCCATAGATGCCGTGCGCCACGTCGAAGAGATGCATCGAGCCGCCGCGGCCCCGGCTGCAGCCGGTCGCCTTGCCGAACATTTCCGCCATCACCGCGGCCGGCGGCACGCCGCGGGCGAGCGCATGGCCGTGCTCGCGGTATGCGGCCACGATCCTGTCTTCGGCCGCCACGGCGGCCAGAGCACCGACGGCCACCGCCTCCTGCCCGATCGAGAGATGCAGGAAACCGCGGATCTTGCCCTGCATGTAGAGTTCCGCCGACCGCTCCTCGAACCGGCGGATCAGGAGCATCTGCCGGAGCAGGTCGTGGGCGTGGCTGCGGGCGAGTGCGGGCGTGGGTGTCGGCTTCATGGGCCCCGTGCTCATGCCCCCGCCTCGAGCATCGACAGATCCCCCTCGGGCAGCCCCAGCTCGCGGGCCTTGAGCAGCCGCCGCATGATCTTGCCGCTGCGCGTCCGCGGCAGCGAGGCGACGAACTCGAGTTCCTTCGGCGCGATCGCCGCTCCCAGCCGACGGCGGGCATGCGCGAGGAGATCCCGCCGCAGGCCGTCGCCCGCGACGCAGCCGGGCTTGAGCGCCACGAACGCCTTGATGACCTCGTAGGCGCTCGGGTCGGGCTTGCCGATCACGCCCGCCTCGGCCACGGCCTCGTGCTCCAAGAGCACGCTCTCCACCTCGAACGGCCCGACCAGGTG
>JBJTSM010000364.1:0-3421 GCA_046076685.1 Planctomycetia bacterium
CCGTGCGGCCATCGCTTCCTTCCCGCCGCTGCCGCCGCGAGAATGACGGCGCACGTCGCCAAGGCGACGCGTGTCGGGCCCGTAGCTCAGTGGTTAGAGCAGGGGACTCATAATCCCTTGGTCGTGTGTTCGAATCACACCGGGCCTACTTCGATTCGGTTCCGTGATTGCCGGTGCGGATAGCTCCTCGGGGGGTGAGGCGTCGACACCCCCGGAAGCGGCACTGTTAGCAAAAGAGTTAGCAAACTGCCCCGCGAACATCCGCTGGAGGGCCTCAAACACTGCATCTGGCCCGCACGGTGAAGTTCCGGTCAGGAAAGCGGCAGGGCCGAGATCGCGCCGTCACCCCCAACCACGATCTCGCCCGTGAGGCTCGACTGTGACCGGATCGTGGCCAGGTCTTCGTCGAGCACCCACGACTCGTATGCCGCATTTACGAGGCTCTCACTGGAGTCGAGGGCGTCGTTCGTGATGTCCCAGAACATCATACCGCCGAGGCCGATGTCCTCCGCCCACTGAGCCTTCTGGGCGATCGACGTGGGTGTCTCGAACGAGCTGTAGATTCCTAGCGACTGGTTGTAGACGTAGGTCGCCTGGGCGGTGTCGTCCCAGTAGAGCCTCCAGTTGCTCGACGGATCCTGCACCTGGGTGAGGAGATCCTTATAGTCGTAGACCCCCTTCTCGAAGGTGCCCGAGGCGGCCCCCGAGGCCGTCGCTTGATAGCCGCCATCGCCGCCATCGGCCACGCCGCTCCAAGCCCGCGTGTAGAGCGGCGCGCCGAGCACGATCTTTCCTGCCGGCACGCCGGCCTTCAGGTAAAGATCGACCGCCGACTTCACGTCATAGCGGTCTGGGTCGCCCGTGAAGGCTGCCTGGTGGCCGGTCGTGTTCTCCCACGTGCCGTGGAAGTCGTAGGCCATCAGGTTGAAGAAGTCCACCGAGGGCGCGAGGGCCGCCAAGTTGAAGTTCGCGATCTTGTCGTATCCCGCTGGGGAAGCGACCGATATCTCGTAGCGGCGGCCGAGTTGGCTGCCGAGGGCGTCGAACTTCTGCCGCACCAACTGGAGGAGCGAGGCATAGTTGGCGCCGTCGGCCGGGCTCACAGAGTTGCCGCTAAGGCCGCCGCCACCCGGATACTCCCAGTCAAAGTCGATGCCGTCGAACATCCGGTAGGTGTTCAGGAAGTTTGCAAGCGAATTTGCGAACGCCTCGCGGCCCGCCGCCGTCGAGCAGACGCTGCTGAAGTTGCCCGACAGTGTCCAGCCGCCGACGGCGATGCTGACATTCATGTGGGAGTACTTCTCCTTGAGTTGGGCGAGCTGGTTGAAGTTGCCCCACACCGTTTGTGTGGCCCGCGGGTCGCCCGGTGGGTAGTACCACTGGTCGGCTTCGCCAGAGACCGACTCGCTCGCGCTGAACCGCTTCTCGAGCGACGCATACGTGTCGGTGATTTCCACCGTGCCGTCGCTCTTGAGGTTCAGGAACGAGTAGATGAGGTGGTTGAGCTTGTCGCCCGGGACGTCGGCCACCTGGAAGTTGCGGCCGTAGATGCCCCACTCGGGGAAGTAGGCCGAGAGCACCTTGTCCTGCGAGGCGATCGTGAGGGCGGCGCCAGGCGTAGGTGCGGGCGTAGGTGCTGGCGAAGGCGCCGGAGCTGGCATCGGCGTGGGAGCCGGTGCCGGTGCGACTACGTTCACCGTGTTCTGCGTGCCGTAGTCACGGAACACGCTCGCGAACGTGCCGGCCGCGATGCTTAGCCCCGAGGCCGTGGCGGTGGCCTGGCCAAGCGTGCCCGGGTTGTCGCGGGCCACCGACCACATCGCCAGCATGCCGAGGCCCTTCTGCCGCGCAAAATCCTCCAGCCTCTGGGCGTCGGTCGGCGTGAACACCTCTGAGAGTACGTCGTTGACACCGATCATCGGTGTCACGCCGAGCTGGCTCCAGCCGAACGCCGTGCCGTACTCGGCGAACAGGCCTGTCAACTGGGCATGAGTGGCCGTGGCCGCGAGGACTGCGTAATCGCCCATGGACTTGGCATTGGCCCCGGTCGTGGGCGCGGCCCACTCGCCGTAGTCCATCGCCATCACGTTCACGCCGTCGAGCACGACGCCGGCCTTCAGGGCCGCCCGCACCACGGTGAGTCCGTCGGCGGTGAGCCCATCCGGCAGGACGGGCAGCGTGTACCAGACCTCGAGCCCCGGCCGCAACCGCTGAAGGAGCGCGAGTGCCTCGCTGCCGAGCTTGATCGCGGCCTGATCAGCGACCGCCGCTCCCTCGATGTCGAAGTCGATGCGGTTGAGCGAGTAGGTATCGACGATCCCGGCGTAGACGGTCGCGAGGTCCGCTGCGGTTCGGCCGTGCGCCGCGTACCATTGCGCGAGGCTCGTGCCCGCCGCGCCGCCGAGCGAGATCATCACGTCGCCGCCGGCCGCCTGGAGCGCCTTGATTGACTGGTTGATTGCCACGGCCTGCGCGTTCACCGAGTTGGTCGCGAGCGCCGAGAGGCCGGCCCAGGACGGCGTGCCGTCGGGCGCTGCCTGGAGGAAGCCGAGCGTCACCAGTGACACGCCGCGGGTGCTGGCGATGTCGACGAGGTTCGGGACGGGCCACACGGCCATGTCCACGTAGGGTGCGAAGTAGGCCTCGCCCCAGAACCGGTCGCCAGCGTTTCCAGAGTTGACTCCGCCTGGCTGGAGCAACGGGTTTGAGACCGGGGTCGGCGAGGGCGCTGGCGTCGGTGCTGGCACTGGCGTCGGTGCTGGGGTGGGCGCAGGCATCGGAGTCGGTGCGGGCGCCGTCCCGTCGAGTGTGAGATTTCGCAGCGTGGCCGAAGCGCCGCCGGGGCTCGCGCCGAAGCCGAACGTCGCGGAGGCCCCTGGGACGAGCGTGCCGTTCCAGCCCGCGCTCTTCACCGCATACTTCGAGCCAACGTGCGACGTGATCGAGCCATTCCACAGGCTCGAGATCTGTCCGTCAAAGTCGAACGTCACCGCCCAGTCGGTGAGTGTTGTGGTGCCGTTGTTCGTGACGGTCACGTCGCCATTGAATCCCGTGCCCCAGTCGGAGACGACCTTGAACTGCACCATAGCTGAGGCACTCGGGGCTGGCGTCGGGGTGGGCAACGGTGCAGGTGTCGGCGCCGGGGTGGGCAAGGGCGTTGGCACTGGTGCCGCTGCCGCCGCGACCACGCCGGAGATGTAGGCCGTCGCCGATGGATCCTTGCACGTGAAGTTAGCGCTCGTGAGGCTGGCCAGGGTCACGCCGGCCAAGCGGTACGACTGCTGCATCGACGGAATTGTCAGAACCGCGCTACCCGACTCCTCGACAAGCCGTAGGTCACTGCCGCTAAACCAATCGAGCGCCAGCACATCGGCCTTCGGGTTGAAGTCGGTGATCGTGCGGTTCTCGTTCCAGGCCCACG
>JBJTSM010000365.1:0-8681 GCA_046076685.1 Planctomycetia bacterium
CGGGAAACGGCCGTTCCGGCCGTGCCTGAAAAATCCTCCCCCGCAGGCTTGCAGCAGACCCGCCCCTGAACGAGGATACCTGTGTGGTTTGTGCCGGTTCGGCGGATCGTAGCGGTCGTGCCGATCATGCCGACGTCCGGCCAGAGTCCAGCCCGATTCCAGCCAGAGTATTGGTTCTCACGCTTTCGTTCCGTTCCGCGCTAAGGATTTCAGGATGACCCGGTTTTGCCCGCTGCCGGAGTGCCGCCACTCGATCGATCGCCGGACGATGCGTCTCGTGACGCTTTCCGCCGCCTGCGCGGCCCTCTGCCTCGCCGCCGCGACGACCGTCCACGCCACCCCGGTTGCCAGCCCCAGCTACGTCTACGGCATCGACGACACCAACCGCATCTGGCAGATCGATCCGGTGCAGAAGACCGCCGAAGCGACCTTCAACACCACCGGGCTCAGCGGCACGTCCAACGCGGTCGCCTTCGACCGCGGCCGCGATCAGCTGTTCTTCCTTGGCGGCAACAACAGCACCTTCAATAACGACCTCTATTTGTGGAACAAGCCGCTCGGCACGGGCCCCTCGGCGTTTTCGCGGATCGCCACGCGAGACGATCTCAGTCTCAGCACGACGGACGTGTTCAACGCGTCGTACTACGACAATGCCTTCTGGTTCTTCAAGGAAGGGACGAACGATCTCGTCAAGGCGTCGCTGAGTTACGGCGGCACGGTTCCCACCCTCGGTGGAATGACGACTTACACGGTGGCCGGCGGACCGGGCGGGAGCAACGGCTTCGGCGACATCGCGATCAACGTCAACACCGGCGTCCTGTATGCCGCGACGAGCACCGGCATCTTTTATTCGGTCAATCTCGCCGACCCCGCCAACGGCTTCACGTCGATCAAGGCCGGCGGCAACACGAGCCTGCAGCTGTCGTTCAACCAGAACTACAGCGTCCTCTACGGCCACAATTACACGACCGCCGCCTGGTACACGGTCGACATCGCCACGGGCGACACGACCGCCCTCAACTACACGACGCCCGCCGATGGGTCGTTCGGCTTCCGCGACCTCGGCGGCGCCTCGATCGTCGACATCACCCCCGGCGTGCCCGAGATCGACCCCGGCTCGATGGGCGGCGTGATCATGCTGCTCGTGGGTGCCTTCGGCCTGCTCGAGCGTCGGCGGGCCGCGCGGGTCGCCATCGGCTGACCGTCCGCCGGCTCACTCGGCGGCGGCTCGCCGCAGCGTCACGGTGATTTCACCGTCGTTGTCGGACAGCTGCGTCCAGTCGTCCGCACACCGCAGGAAAAGCCTGCCGTCCACGGGTGCCACGAATGTCCGTGCACGGCCCAGGGGGATCACCTCGCCGAGCGCCAGTGGGCCCGCCGGGTCACCGTCCTTCTCCCCGCCCTGCAGCACGGCGCCGATGAGCCGGCCGTGGCCGTCGGCGTCGCCATCGGCGGTGCGGGCCGCGGCCGCCCGGGCCGTCCGCCACTCGCCGTCGGTCGCGACCTCGTACGAGCCACCCCGCTCGACACGCAGGCCGCTCGCCTGCCAGCCCGCCGCCGCGCCGACGGTCGCCTTGAGCCCGCCGCCCGACGGCAGCCGCCGGAACTTCGCCTTCCACGGCCAGGCGGTCAGGTCGGCCCGGTAGCCGTTGCCGACGTGCGCGAGGAATTGATCGTATTCAAACGCGACCTCGCGGGCCGTCGCTCCATAGACCGACTCGAACGACACGTCGGGCCGGCCCTCCATGAGCGCGATCGCCAGCGGCTTGAAGCGGTCGGCATAGTTGGGGTTGTGCGCGAGCAGGTGGCAGAGGGCCCACCGCCACGCGTAATCCTGCCACGTGCCCGCCGGCGCGCGGCCGGGAATCACGATCTCCTCGAGCGACCGCTTCGGCCGCGCCTGCCGCAGGTACGCCAGCACCACCGGCTCGATGGCCACCGCCGGCTCGCCGTCCCGCCAGTAGTTGCCCAGTTCCGCCACGCCCTCGGCCAGCCAGGTGGGGCCCGCGGATCCGAAGGTCATGTGGCAGAATCCGTGCGTGCACTCGTGCTGGATCACGCCATGATCGACGCAGGAATAGAGCGTGGCCTTCCGCTGGCCGCCCAGCGACACGTTGAAGCAGACGCCCGCCCCTTCGCGGATCTTCGCGACGCCGGCGGGCTCGGGCAACGCGTCGGGCGGAAAGGCCCCCAGGTCGCGGACGATGAACCCCTCGACCACGCCCGCGGGCCGGCGGCCGAAGTAGCGTTCCAAAAGGCCGGTCATCCGCTCGAGCTTGTCGAGGATGATCCGGGCCTCGCGATCGGAGACGTCCGTGAGAAACGCGAAGTGCGGCGAACGGATCAGCCGCGGCTCGGTCTTCGGCTCGTCCGACAGGCTGCGATACTTGTTGGCCAGCCGTTCGTCGCCCCGTTCCGTGACGGCCGTGCCCACGGCGTTCACGACGGCGATCCGCCGCACCAGCACGTCGCCCGTGTCGAGTCGGACGGCGTCGAGACGCTCCACCCGCGCGCCCGGCTCGATCCGCCGCGGGTCGCCGCTCTCGAGGCCCACCTGCACGCCCGGGCCGAGCCTGAAGGAGAGCGACGTCTTGCGGTGAAACGCCCGCTCCTCGGGGAGCGTCACCGTGAGCCTGCCCTTGGTCGCCTGTCTGACCGCGGCGGTGACTTCGCAGGCGACGAACTCGAGGGGCGTGCCCGGCTCTGTGTCACAGGCCACGCCGATCGCGTCATCGCTCGCATCGAGCAGCGTGATCGCCTCGACGTCGCCCTCGGCGCGGCCGCCGGCATTGAGCCGGCCGCGAAAGCGGACGAGCTGACCCGGCGCGAGCGTCGTCACGTCGAACGAGCCGGTCACCCGCACCTCCGCCGGAAACGCGAGCAGCCCGCCGCCCGTCAGCATCACGCCGCGCTCGTCCCGGCCCTGGATGCGCACCTCCAACCGGCCGCCCTGCTCGTCCCGCACGGTCAGGCGGCCCGGCGTTACCGCCTCCACCGTGCCGCGCGTCGTGAACTGTTCCCGGATCGACACCTGCCCACGGGCAGCGGAGACCGCCCATGTCTCCAGGAGCCCCATGACGCAGAGCATGATCACCCAGGAACGCATCGGCAGCACGGCTGTTTCCCTCGGTCTCGGTTCGCCACCCGGCAGGCAACGTCTCTGATCATACGCCCGCCTGTGGCGCTTGCCCGGCCCCGGCCCGGCCGATAGTCTTTTTTCGGTGCACGGGCTCGAGCGGGTTTTCGAGGTGGCGATCATGGCGTGGCCGGCGGCTCTTTCCTGCGGGCGGTCGTTGTCTGGGATCGTCCGCTCCCTCGTCGCGGTCGCATGCGTGGCCGCGGCTGCCGCCGGCCCAGGCGCGGCACATGCGGCCGGGCCGGCCGATGGCGTCTCGATCCTCACGGGCGGGGGGAACCAGCCGCTGCCACACGGGCGGATCGACGAGCTGCTCGCCGCGTCCAACCAGGCAAACACCCTCGCGCCCGCTCCGCTGATCGACGACACGACCTACCTCCGACGCGTGACGATCGATCTCGTCGGCCGGATCCCCACCGCCGCCGAATGCCGGCTCTATGCGGCCGAGCCGGCCGTCACGCGGCGGCACAGGCTCGTCCGCCGCCTCGTGGCCAGCGAACGCTTCGCCGACCGCTTCGCCGTGTGGCTCGGCGACATGCTCCGCGTGCGGGCCGGCGCGGCCGGCGGCCCCGAACTCGACCGGTTCCTGCGGCGGAGCATGCGTGATCGCCTTCCCTACGAGCAGATCGTGCGGCACCTGCTCACCGCCGTCGGCACACCCGACCACGACGGCGCCATCGGCTACTTCGCCGCCGCAGAGGCCGACCCGCTGGAGATGGCCGGCGTCGTGGCCCAGACGCTGCTCGGCATCCGCCTCAAGTGTGCCCGCTGCCACGATCATCCCTTCGATCACTGGTCCCAGCGGGAGTATTACGGGCTCGCCGCGTTTTTCGGCGAGACGCGGTCGATGAGCCCCGCGGCCAACCGGCCGGTGCGCATGGTCGATTCCGCCAGCCAGCGGGTGCAGTGGCCCCCGCGCGACGGGCCGCATGCCGGAGGGTCGCCGGCGGCCATCGAGCCCGCCTGGCCGCTGCCCAGTGCGGCCGCCGACGAACCGGCCCTGGCGGCGGCGCTCGAACGGCGTCGCGTGGCGAAGGAGCCGTCGGCCGACGAGGCCATCGACCAGCTGCTGGTCGACGCGATCGCGGATGCGTCGTCGGGTGCGCCGCTCGCACAGGTGGCCGCGGTCGCCGTGCCGGCCGTCGCCGGCACGGGCGCGCTGCGCCGCACGCTGGCCGACCGCGTCACCGATCCCCGCAACCGCAGCTTCGCCCGCAACCTCGCCAACCGTCTCTGGGCCGCGCTCGTCGGCCGGGGGCTCGTGGAGCCGGTCGACGACTTCCGCGCGGACAACCCGCCCCGTCATCCCGAACTGCTCGATCACCTCGCCGACGAGCTGGTCGCCAGCGGGCACGACATCCGCCACGTCGTGATGCTGATCGTGGCCAGCGACGCCTACGCCCGCCGTCATGCCGACGCCGAGGATCCCGCGGTCCGCCGTCGTCTCGAGGACGCCTGTCTGGCGGCGCCGCGGCGGCCGCTGCCCGCGGAGGCCCTCCACGACAGCCTGATCACCGCGGGGCACCTTCACGCGGTGAAGCATCCGCCTGGTGCCAACATGAAGCCCGTGGAGGAACGGGTGCTCGTCCGCCGCGAGCCGGCCGACGACGGCTCTTCGGAGGATGCCGGCGCAGGCGGTGCCGTATCGGCCGCGGTCGCCGAGGCGGTGCTGGGCGGCCGGCTCGCCGTCGCCGACGCGGATGACGACCCGGCCATGGGAGATCTCTCCGAGGCGATGATGGACGCCGATCCGCTCGCCGGCATGCGGGCGCTGACGCCCGGCGACAAGTCCGCCGCCCCGGTCGCACTTTCCGCCGAGGAGATCGCCAGGCTCTACCGCGTGGAGACCGTCACGAGGCAGGTCGATTTCAATCCGCTCTTTGCCTGGGCGATCGAGATGCCGCTGCCCGCCCCGCCCCAGCATTTTCTGCGGCTGCTGGGCCAGTCGTCGCGGGAGGATGGCGATGACGCCGAGCGACGGCCGCACATGCGGCAGGCGCTCATGCTCTTGAACGGGCCACTCGTGCACGAGGCGGCGCGGGTGGGGCCGCTCGAGCCGCTGGGCCGGGCGATCGCGGTCAACGGCCGCCTCGACCTCGTGGGCCTGCTCTATCTGGAGGCGCTGTCGCGCAACCCCACCGCCGAGGAGCGGGCCGCCGCCGAGGACGTGATCGCCGCCGCCGCCGCGCCGGCCGACGGTGTGGCCGACATGCGCTGGGCGCTTTTCAACAGCCGCGAGTTCCGCTTCATTCCCTAGCGCTAGCCTCAAGTGAGTACGCCCCCGATCCAGGAGGAGCCCATGCATCCCACCGACTCGTTCCATCCCGCCGCCTGGCTGCAGGCCCCGCTGCCCCGCCGACGCCTGCTCCGGGCGATGACGGCCGGCGGCGTCGCGACGTTCATGGGCATGCCCCTCCGCGGCCTCTTCGGCAGGGAGGCGCAGGCCGGTTCGCGGCGGCCCGCCCGGGCCGATGCCGTGATCCTCCTCTGGATGGGAGGCGGCATGAGCCACCTCGACACGCTCGACCCCAAGCCGGGCGCCAAGACGGGGGGCGAGTTCACGGCCATCCGCACCGCCGTCGACGGCGTGAGGATCAGCGAGATTCTCCCCACGGTGGCCGCGCAACTCGGGCATGCGACCCTCGTGCGGTCGATCACGGGCGAGAGCGCCGACCATGGCAATGCCACGCACCACCTGCTCACGAGCTATCCGCGGGTGCGGGAACTGGTGCACCCGTCCCTCGGCTCGATCGTCGCCGACCAGGCCGAGAAGCTCGGCGATCTTCCGGCGTTCGTGTCGATCGGCGGCAAGGCCCCGTCGCCCGGCTACCTCGGGCAGACCGCGGAGGCGTATTTCATCGGCGAGCCCGGGGCACCGGATCCCACCATCGCCCTGCCCGAGGGGATCACGCAGGTCCGCGCCCAGCGTCGGCTCGAGATCCTCGAGGGTCTCAACGGCCGCTTCCCGGCTCCGGGCGAGCCGCTCGCCGGCGCGGTGGGCGGATCCTACGCCGCGGCCGTGCAACTGATGCGCAGCCCGGCGCTCGCCGCCTTCGACGTGAACGCCGAGCCGGCCGCCGTCCGCGCAGCCTACGGCGACACCCGCTTCGGCCGCGGCTGCCTGCTGGCGCGGCGGCTCGTCGAGCACGGCGTGCGGTTCGTGCAGGTCAACCTCGGCGGGTTCGACACCCACGTCGACAACTTTCCCGCCATGCGGAGCCTCGGAGCCATCATCGACCCGGCGATCGGCACGCTCCTGCGCGAGCTGGCGTCGAGCGGCAGGCTGGACCGCACGCTCGTGCTCCTGCTCAGCGAATTCGGCCGCACGCCCGTCATCAACGGCAGTGCCGGCCGCGATCACTATCCCGACGTGTTCAGCGGGCTCGTCGCCGGCGGCGGCATCAGGCGGGGCTTCGTCCTCGGCGGCACCGACCCGGAAGGACGCCAGGCGGTGGAGCGGCCGGTGAAGGTCGCCGATCTCCACGCGACCGTCGTCGACCAGCTCGGGATCGATCCCGACCGACAGGTCGACACGCCCCTCGGCCGCCGGATGAAGCTCGTCAACAACGGCACGATCCTCTCCGACCTGCTGGGATGACGCCCCGGTGGCCGCCCCTGTCGCCCACGGTCGGTTTCGCCTATCCTGCCCCACCATGAACCACTGGCTGATCAAGAGCGAGCCAGACGTCTTTTCGATCCACGACCTCGCGAAGGCCAAACGGCGGACGACCCACTGGGAGGGCGTCCGCAACTACCAGGCCCGCAACTTCCTGCGGGCGATGCGGGTGGGCGACCGGGCGCTCTATTACCACTCCAATGCCACGCCGTCGGCCGTGGCCGGCGTCGTCGAGATCGTCCGCACCGCCTATCCCGATCCGACGGCCTGGGACCCGGCGAGCGACTACCACGATCCCAAGGCCTCGCCCGAGAACCCGATCTGGGCGATGGTGGACGTGCGGCTCGTGGAGATTTTTCCGCGGGAGCTTTCGCTCGACGAACTCCGCCCGGTGAAGGCCCTGGCGGGGATGGAACTGTTGCGCCGGGGCAGCCGGCTCTCCGTCCAGCCCGTCACCGCCGCCCAGTTCCGCACGATCGAGAAACTCTCGCAGCGGCCGGGCTGATTTTTCATCTCGGTTCGGGGCTTTCTTCTACGCTCGGGGCTTTCGTCTACGATTGGGGCATGACCTGCCGCCTTGAAGCCGCCGCGAGTTCGCCCGATCGCAGTGCCGCCGCGCCGCTGCCCGAGCCGCTCGGATGGATCGACGACGATCTTGCGATGCTTCGCGCCGCCGGCCTCGAGCGGCCCCACCGCGTGCGGTCGGGCCGGCAGGGCAGGGAGGTGGAGCTCGACGGCCACACGCTCCTCAACTTCGGCTCGAACGACTACCTCGGCTACGCCGGCGACGTGCGGCTCACGAAGGCGGCGTCGAAGGCCGCCTGCGCCGAGGGATTCGGCGCGGGCGCCAGCCCGCTGGTGAGCGGCCACTCGCAGGCCCACGAGCTCTTGGAACGCGCGGTCGCGGATCTGCTGGCCGTGGACGCCGCCCTCGTGTTTCCGAGCGGCTTTGCCGCCAACTCGGCCACGATCGCGGCCCTGGCCGGCCCCGACGATTTTCTCGCGAGCGACGCCCGCAACCATGCGAGCATCATCGACGGCTGCCGGCTGTCCCGCGGCCGCGTCGGCATCTATCCGCACCGCGACATGGCCGCGCTCGACCTGATGCTTGCCGAGCCCCAGGCGGCCCGCGCCCGCCGCCGGCTGATCGTCACCGACACGGTCTTCTCGATGGACGGCACGGTCGCGCCGCTCGCGGATCTCTGCGACCTGGCCCGCAAGCACCGGGCCATCCTCATGGTGGACGAGGCGCATGCCACGGGCGTCTTCGGCGCGCGGGGCAGCGGCCTGGTGGAGGAGACGGGCTGTGCCGACGGCGTGCACGTGCGGGTCGGCACGCTCTCGAAGGCACTCGCCGCGGCGGGCGGCTTCGTGGCCGGCCACGCCGCCCTGATCCACTGGCTGAAGCACAAGGCCAGGGCCTGGATCTTTTCCACGGCCCATCCGCCGGCCGTGGCCGCGGCGGCCAGCCGGGCGATCGCGCTTGTTTCCGCGGAGCCGCACCGCCGCCGGGAACTGCAGGCAAGGGCAGCCAGCTTTCGGGAGACCCTCCGGCAGTCGGGGCTCGACGTGCCACGCGATCCGACCCAGATCGTGCCGCTCGTGGTGGGCGAGGCGACCGCCGCGGTGGCGGTGGCGGCCCAGCTCGTCGAGGCGGGCCTCTTCGTGCCGGCGATCCGTCCGCCGAGCGTGCCCGAGGGGCGGAGCCTCGTGCGGGTGAGCCTTTCCTGGCACCATACGGAGGCCGACCTCGATCGGCTCGCCCACTCGCTCGCCTCCCTGCTGAGCCACCGCGCCCGAGCCTGAAACTTCCCATGCCGCCAGAGCCAGCCACGTGGTGCGTGATCGGTGCCGGGCCGTCGGGCCTCACGGCACTCAAGAACCTGCTGGCCGCCGGCATCCCGGCCGAGTGCCTCGAGCGCGAGGACG
>JBJTSM010000366.1:0-2295 GCA_046076685.1 Planctomycetia bacterium
CTGCAGCCGGTTGAGCTCGACGCGGGTCACGCTGCCCGGCACCTTGCGGTCCGACTCGGCTGCCTTCTCGAACTCGATCTGCGCCACCTTCTCGGCCGCCACGGCATAGCGGACGTCCACGTCGCTCTCCGCCTTGGCCACCGCCTGGTCGTGCTCGGCCTTCGCCTTCCGCCGCTCCATCTGGGGCTGGTTGTCGTCGATCTTGGCGATCACGGCGCCCCGCTTGAGCACGTCCCCCTCCCGGATCACGAGCTGCTCGAGCACGCCCGCCTCGCGGGCCGGCACCTTCGCCTCCTCCACGAGCGACACCAGGCACCGTTCGAGCACGGGCTCCGCGTCGGCCGCCGGGCAGACCGCCGCCGGCAGCAGGGCCACGGCCGCGGCGAAGAGGCAGGCGAAGAGCGTGGGCGACGGGATCCCCCGGCTTGCGCCGGGGGTTTTTATTTCAAGAATGATTGCCATGAAGGTTCCCTACCAGAGACGGAACAAGATCTGCGATTGGATGAAGGCGAGCACGTCGTGAAACCAGACGTACCCAAGAGGCCGCTTGCCGCAGGCGATCCGGGCCGTCACCGTCGCGCCCGCGCCGAGTTCCTCTTTCTCGTGCCGCTCCGGATCGATCGTCACCCGCACGAGTACCGTGTTGCCCGCCTCCCCACGCACCTCCGCCTGCTCGTGAATCTCCTTCACGGTGCCATGGTGCCGGGTGCCGGGGTCGGTGGCGAGGATGTAGTCCACCGTCAATTCACGGCCGGCCTGCTTCGCGGCCAGAGCGGCACGATTCACGTGCCCCAGCCGGTCGTCCGGCATATGCACCTCGAGCTCCCACGGGCCGGTCTTGTCGGCGATGCTCATCAGCGACTGCCCCTTCTCCACCGGCCTGAGCATGAGCCGATCGCGAACCTGCCAGGTGACGATCACGCCGTCGATCGGGCTCTTCACCTCGAGGTCGTGCTTCTTCGTCTCGTAGAGCTTCCGCTGCTGCTCCAGACTCTCGATCTCCCGCTGCAGCTGGGCCGCCCGGCCGGCGAGCCGGGTCTTCTCGTCGGCGGAGATCTTCTTGTCTTCGAGCAGCGCCCGCCGCGTGGCGACGAGTTGCTCCTCGCTCGAGGCCTTCCGGCCGAGCACGTCGGTGATCGCCACCTCCAGATCGGTGTTGCGGAGCATGGCCAGCAATTGTCCCGCCTTGACCTCGGCCCCGTGCTCGAGGCCGGCCTCCAGTTTTTCCACCACGCCGTCGATCCCGGCGAAGACGTCACGGCGGTGCACCGGCTCGAGCGTGCCCTTCCCCTCGAGCCTGAGTTCGGCCGGAATGAAGACGAGCGCGGCGAGGGCGGCGAGCGTGCCGAGGGCCGCCAGCACCGTGCGGGGCAGGTTGCGGGCCGTCGTCAGCACCCGCGACTTTCCGAGCAGGTCGATCAGGCCGTAAAAGGGCAGACTCGTGTGCGTGAGGGCGTTGGCGATCGCCACCTTGCCATGCTCGGCCACGAGATCCACGCGGGCCCGCTTGCCCTCGTCGAACGTGCTCGAAGAGAACCACTCCGCAACCAGCGCGGCGATCGGCTCGGGCGTCGTCTGCGGTCCGGCCTCGGCCTTCGCCACCGCCACGGCATCGACCCCGCCCGGCTTCACCACCGGCGTGGGCCGCGGCTTCTCCAGAGGAATGATCGCCAGCGCCGTGGCATGCGACTCGTCGATGTAATGCTCGAGTTCCTCCTCGATCTGCGGTGGCAGTTCGCGGCCGGGATCCGGGTGCCAGAGCGGATCGCCCGCCACGGCCACCACGCGGACGAGCGCCTCGATGGCCTGCACGGCCGAAGCCCGCCGCTCCACCGATTCCTGGCCGCTCACCGCCTCCAGCCGCAGCTTCCGCCGCCGCCGGACGAGCACGCTCACGCGGTCGCAGCCGATGATCCGCCGCGCCTCGTTGGCCAGCACGAAAGCCGTGGCCACGGGCTCGAGCGATTCATGGACGGCCCGGCTGAACCGCTCCACCTGCGTGAGGGCCGTCTGCTGGGAGTCGAGCGTCTTCAGCTGGCGCCGGCCGAGGTAGTCGGCGGCGACCGCCGATACCTGTTCGAGAAACGTGAGGTAGCCGCGCTCGACGTCGGGCTGGTTCTGCTGGTGGAACACCTCGATGAGACCGGCCCGTGTGCCGCCCTGATCGATCGGAGCCGCGATCACGAGCAGCCCGGTGTCGTTGGCCGCCACGGCTTTCCCGGAGGCATCTCCGGAGCCGATCTGCGCATGCGGCGGCACGAGCAATCCGGTGGGGCTCTGCACGAGCGCCTGCAC
>JBJTSM010000367.1:0-4525 GCA_046076685.1 Planctomycetia bacterium
CGACTCGACGCCTTCCGGTGCGGGCAGATCGGTGGGCGATCGGTTGTGCGGACGGTCTCCCGGGCGCGGCAGATCGGTGCGGAAATAGCTCTCGGTGCGCCGGGGCACGAAGCAGCAGAAGAGCAGCAGGGCACCGGCGACAACCGCGATCGCTCGGCGGCCGGTGCGGGTGGGCGGCAGGATTCGCTGCATGAATCGCGACGTTGGGAGAGTGGACAAGGCTCGGCCCCTCGAGTGTGAGCCGGCTTGCAGCCAGCCGATCGGCCAGACGGCCACGACCGCGGCTACAGCCCCCGCTCGTAGATTTTCGCCTTGAGTTGCTCGTCTTCCGCGTACGGCGAATCGATCATGTCGATCATCACGGGAGCGTCCTTGCCGCACGCCGCGGTCATCCGATGGCCGTATCGCCCGAGCATCAGTTCCCGGCACGAAAGCTGCCCCTTCTGGAGCGGGATCGCCATGTAGATGTCGTCTTCCGTGAGCATCTGACCTGCTTCGAGGTCGTGCTTCGCGTACACGCCGCGGATGTAGGAGTCGAGATAGGCGGTTTCCTTGGCGAGCGGTAGCTTGCGGCCCGTACGCGCCGTGCCGCAAAACGTCACCGCCCGATGGAACGCCTTGAACCAGGTGTCGATCTGCGCGGGCAGCGACGAATAGCTCGCAGGCTGGAACCCGTCGGAGTTGATGTCGATGTGCCGCTCGAACGTGCGGGCGCCCTTCGCGTAGGCGATCATCACGCTCGTCGCCCAGTCGCCATGCTCGTGGCAGGAGTAGCCGATCGTGTGGCCCGGATACCGCTCCCGGAGGAAATCCACCTGCTCGAGTTCCGCCTCGCTGTCCTCGTGCGGGTAGGCGGCCACGCAGTGGTTGATCGCCAGCGGGATGTTGCGGTTCTCGAAGAAAGTCACCACGTCGTCCATGTCCTTGAGCGGCGTGCCACCGAAGGAGACGATGCAAGGCTTCCGCGTCTTGGCGATCCGTTCCAGGAGCAGCCAGTCGTTCGAGTCGGCGCTGGCGATCTTGATGATCGGCAGGTCGAACTCCACGCACCAATCCACCGACTTCTCGTCGAACGGCGTGGCCATCGGGATGCAGCCGCTCTTGCGGATCGCGACCACCAGCTGCTCGTAGTCGGCCTTTCGGAGCTTGGTGTCAAGCACGCGGCGGATGTAGCGGATGTCCTCCCGGTCCCGGAAGTCCTTGTGGACGAAGCTGTCCACGTCGCGAAACTGCAGCTTGATCGCCACCCGCACGTTGTTGAAACGCGCGATCCGGCTGTGCTCGCGGACGATCGCCAAACCCCGCTCGAGGCTGCCCTGGTGGTTGTTCGTCATCTCGAGGACGAACAGGTTTTCAAAGACGTCGCGGTTCATACGCTGGAGCTCCCGATCCCGGCACGGAAATCTGATTTCATTATGGCGGCTGAAAAACCGCTGTCGATGAGCCCGCGGATTGTCGGCCAAACCAGCCCGGATACCTGCTCCGGCGCGAGGGTGATCCGTTCCATCGCCGCATACCCACGGGTGAGGATGCAGGTCAGCCCGGTCGCGGCGTTCTTCTTGTCCTTGGCCAGGGCCTCGAGCAGCTGTTCGCGGCCGACGGCCGCGAGTCGGCCTGCGTAGGGCTCGTGCCACAGTTGCAGCACCGACAGCAGCCGCTCGGCGTGGGCGGCCGGCACCATGTTCAACCGAGCGGATAAAACCGTCGCCGTCAGCATGCCGAGGATCACGGCAATCCCGTGTGGGATGCCGTAGGCCGTGGTCGACTCGTAGGCGTGGCCGAACGTGTGTCCGTAATTCAAGAGCAGCCGCTGACCACGGTCGAACTCGTCGGCCTCGATCACCGGCTGTTTGACGTCCATCGACCGCCGCACCCACGTTGCCAGCAGCCTCTCCCGGTCTTCGACCAGCAGGCGTTCGAATCCCTCGAGATCCCGCATCAGCTCTTCGAACCCGGCCTCGCTCGCGAGCAACTGCAGCTTGATCACCTCTCCGAGGCCAGACCGCAACTCGTCGTAGGGCAGCGTCCGCAGCACCTCCGGCACGAGCAGCACCCGGTGAGGCGGGTAGAACGTGCCGATCTGGTTTTTGTAGGCCCCGATATTGATGGAACTCTTGCTGCCGATGCAGCTGTCCGCCTGCGCCAGGAGCGTGGTCGGGATGTACACCCAGCGGATGCCCCTGGAAAGCACCGAGGCAATAAAGCAGCCGGCATCCTGCATCACGCCGCCACCGATGACGACGAGCGTTCCACTGCGCTTGAGGTTGCGCTCGAGCAGGTCGAGGAACACCTGCTCGAGGGGGCCATACGATTTCGCATGTTCCGATGCCTCGAGGCTCACGAGCCGCGAATCCTGCAGACGCTCGCCGCACGCTTCGCGAACGCGGTCCACGAGCACCCGGTCGACCAGGAAATGCGCCTGATCCGGTCGCTCAAGCGATCCGATCGCGTCAGCCAGCGTCGGATAGTCTTCCACCGTATAGGGATGGGATCGGCTTTGGATCGTGCGCATCGTGTCGAGTCCGGAGGGGCTACTGGCAGGTGAAACCGCCGTCCACGAGTACCGTCTGCCCGGTGAGATACGTGTTGCGGTCCGAGACGAGAAACGCCGCGACCTCCGCCAGTTCCTCCGCCCGGGCCATGCGCCGAAGCGGGATGGAGTCTTCGATGGCCTTCAGGGCTTCCGGAGGGTTGTTCCTGCGGGTCAGTTCCGTGTCGACGTAGCCGGGGGCCAGGGCGTTCACGAGCACGCCTCTCGGCCCGAACTCGACCGCAGCGGTGCGCGTGAGCGCAGCCAGCGATGCTTTAGTCATCGAATAGGCACCGCGTCGCTCCCGGGTGACAACCGCGAAGATGCTGGCGACGTTGAGAATGCGGCCCCAGCCGCGGGCCGCCATCCCGGGCGCGAAGGCTTGCGTGAGGCGGAGCGCTGCCGTCAGGTTGACCTGCATCATCTCCTGCCATGTCGCATCGTCGATCTCCTCGATCGACCGCAGGATGTTGATGCCGGCATTGTTGACGAGCACGTCGATCGGATCATCCCGGTGGCGATCGAGGAAGGCGTCGATCGAGGCCATCGACGCCAAGTCGAGCTCCTGCCGCGAGGGGGTGTCCACCTGATGGCCATCCGCACGCAAGCGGGCGACGATCGCCGCGCCGATGCCTCGGCCGCCGCCTGTGACGAGGATCTGTCTCGTGGTTTCGTTGCTCATCATCACTCCCGTGAATCCGCAGGCATGTTGTGCCGAAGCTCCTCCCGCGAGAGAAACGGCGCCATGTCCTCGAGCGACGAGGTGACCATGCTCCCGTCTTCCAGCTTCCGCGAGGATAGCTTGGGAGCGAAGGGCTGCTCGAGGTCGAGCACGACCTCGCACACGGCCGGTCCGGTATGGGCCAGGGTCCGCGCGATCGCCCCGTCCAGGTCGGCGTGGCGCGCGCACCGCTCGAAGGGCATGCCGAAGGCGGTCGCGAGCCGGCCGAAGTCGGGAAACGAAAGGCCCGAGTCGGTGCCGCAGCCTACGATGCGGCCGGCAAAGAAGCTCGACTGGGTCTGGCGGATCGAGTGGTATCCGGAGTTGTTCAGCACGAAGATTTTCACGGGCAGCCTGTCACCCGCGATCGTTTGCAACTCCTGCAGATTCATCATGATGCTGCCGTCGCCGGCCAGGCAGATCACCCGCCCGAGTTCCGGCCTCGCGACGGCCACGCCGATCGCAGCCGGGAGGTCGTAGCCCATCGAGGCGCATCCCGAGTTGTGAAAGAGCCGCTGCCCCGGCTTCACGATCGCCGCCTGGAATGCCGTGACGCAGGCGGTTCCGTCGCCGCAGGCGATCACGTCGTCGGCCGACAGCTGCTCGAAGAGCCGCTGCATGAAGCAATAGGGATTCACCGGTCCGGGCTTCGACCAATATTCGGGCAGCACGACCGGATACCGTGCGCCCCGCTCGCGGCACCAGGTCAGCCAGCCGTCGTGCCGTGGCCGCCACGTCTTCGTCGCGGCGTCGAGGAGCGGCAGGAAATCCGCCAGATCGGCATGAATTTTTCGGTCGATCGAGAGCGTGGGCTTGTCGAGTTCCGCGGTGTCGACGTCCACCATGATCCGGCGGGCATGTTTCGCGAAGCTCTGCCAGTTGTAGCTGACGAGCCGGATGTTCAGCCGACAGCCGAGCACGAGCACGAGATCGGCGTTCTGCACGGCGAAATTGCCGGCGCGGTTGCCGAGCGAACCAGGGCGGCCGGAGTAGGCCGGGTGATCGTCGGGCAGGAGGTCGTTGGAGTTCCAGGCGGTCACCACCGGCACGCCCAAGCGGGCGGCCAATTCGAGAAATCGCTCGTACTGTCCCGAAAGACGAATGCCCGTGCCGGCGTAGATCACCGGACGCGCGGCCTGCTCGAGCTCGGTGACGACGGCTGCGACCTGTTCGGGCAGGTCGCCGGTCCGATAGGGGGTGAAATCTTCGGCCGGATCATACGGGGCCAAGGTCGCCGGATCGATCGGCGTCGCCTGAACATCGACCGGCACGTC
>JBJTSM010000368.1:0-7262 GCA_046076685.1 Planctomycetia bacterium
CACGCGCAGGCGGCATCGGCCCTCGGCATCATGCGATTCGACGGCGACGGCAGGGTCGAGGGCTTCCTCGAGAAGCCGCAGCAGCCTCGCGAACTCGACATGGTCCGCACCGATCCGGCGTGGATCGAGAGGCAGGGCATCGCCTCCGGTGGGCGGTCGCTGATGGCGAGCATGGGGATTTACCTCTTCGACCGCGACTGCCTGGTCGACCTGCTCACCAAGACCGACTACCAGGACTTCGGCCGCGAGGTCTTTCCGGCGTCGATCCGCGCCAAGAAGGTGCAGCTGCATCCCTTCGACGGCTACTGGGAGGACATCGGCACCATCCGCTCCTACTACCAGTGCAACCTCGACCTCGCCAGCCCCTCACCCCCGTTCGACCTGGCCATGCCCGAGGCCCCGATCTACTCCCGGGGCCGGTTCCTGCCGCCGTCGCGAATCGACGGCGCGACGGTGCGTCACAGCCTGCTCTCCGACGGCTGCCTCGTCGAGGAGGGCGCGGTGATCGAGAACAGCGTGATCGGCCTGCGTTGCCGGATCGGCCGCGACGTGGTGATCCGCAACTCGGTGATCCTCGGCAACGACTTCTTCGAGACGGCCGACGATATCTCGGCGAACACGGCGAAGGGCCTGCCGAGGATGGGCATCGGCGCGGGCACCGTGATCGAAGGGGCGATCATCGACAAGAACGTGCGGATCGGCCGGGGCGTGCGGATCGTCAACGATCACGGCTGCGAAACGTCGGCCGACAGCGACCGCTTCACGGTGCGGGACGGCATCGCGGTGGTGCCCAAGGACGCCGTCGTGCCGGACGGCTGGCGGCCCTGAAGCCAAGCAGGAAGCCACGCGGGCTATCGGCGGCGGGCACGCCAGCCGGGCGTCTCGCCTACCGGAAGCGGTGGCACGGTCACGGTGGCCGGCACCGGTTCGAGGCGAGCCGGAGCCACGGTGACGGCCTGATCCGGCACGCCAGCGACCGTGGTTTCGGACTGTTCTTCTGCCGCGGACTCGCCCACCACGGCCACGGTCTGGCGAAGCCCCTCTTCTTCTTTGACTTCGCCCTCCTCGGCGACGACCTCGTCGGCCGCCTCCGGCATCGGTTCTGCCACGGCCGGCTGCTCATCGCCCTTCACGATCAGCGGCCAGGGCCTCGGTGCCGCCCCCAGCTGCAGGATACCGCCGCTCCGGGCCCGGAAATCGTTCTGTGGTGCAGACCCGTTCGGCACGGGGCCGGAGTAGTCGAGAGGATCGGGGCACATCGTGCAGCCGACCGCGGCGAGCGCCACGGTCGCCACCGTCGCCAGCGTCCAGGCCCGCGGAAGCGGGTTTCGCGTCTGTCGTGCCTCGACCATGCTGCCCTTTTCCAAGAGCGGCGGGTCCGAATCCCGCCGGGCATCAAGGGACCGGCCCGCAGGCCAACCC
Organism: Planctomycetia bacterium; assembly: GCA_046076685.1. Taxonomy (GTDB): domain Bacteria; phylum Planctomycetota; class Planctomycetia; order Pirellulales; family UBA1268; genus CAMCQY01. Next base: position 1,423 of record JBJTSM010000368.1, read on the forward strand.
CATCCCGTCGACCGGACACCACGTCCCGGCCCTCGCAGCGGCTGTTCCCCCACCCCCACGACCCGCCCATGGTTTCGTCCAGCCGGGGACGGATTCTTCAGAAAAACCGGCGCAACCGGAAAAAACCCGACGGTGAAGCTGGATTGTTCCCCCGTCATACAGGAGCGATCGCGCGACTGCGGCAGCTTGGCGGTCGTCGTTTTATTTGCGACGGCCCACCGCCAGCTACAGCTCCACCCCCATTTTGGTCATGAGCAGTTTCATGTCGTCCCAGACTTCGCGCTTGGCGGGCGGGTTTCGCAGCAGATACGACGGGTGGTAGGTGCAGATCACCTGCGATGTCCGCCAGGTGAACCACCGCTTCCGCAGTTCGCCGATCGTCTCGTCGGTCTCGAGCAGGGCCTGCGCCGCCGTGGTGCCCAGGCAGCAGATGAATTCCGGGGCGATGATCTCGAGCTGCTTCTCGAAGTAGCCGCGGCAGTTGGACGTCTCTTCAGGCGTCGGCCGGCGGTTTTCCGGCGGCCGGCACTTGAGTACGTTGAGGATGTAGACGTGCTCGCGGGAGAGCGTGCAGGCTTCGATGATCTTCGTCAGCAGCTGCCCGGCACGGCCCACGAACGGCTCACCGGAGGCATCCTCGTCGGCCCCCGGAGCCTCGCCCAGGAAACAGAGCCGGGCGGTGGCAGGCCCGGCGCCGAACACGGTGTGCGTACGGGCCCGGGCCAGTGGGGCGCAGCGTTGGCAGGCGGCCACCTCCTCGCGGAGGACCGCGAGGGCGCGGACACGGCCTTCGGGATTCTGGCCCTCGGCCGTGCGGCCAACGGTACCAGCGGCAACGGGCCGCGTCCGCTTCCGGCCCCGCTTGGGAAGGCTCGAGACTCCCGCCGAGGCCAGGCTTTCCAGCCGCTGCTTGAGCGCCCGCTTGGGGCCGTTCCCGCCCCGCGTGCCCGATGTGCCGCCGTTGCCTTCCATGGTCTGCGTCCGTGCGACGGTCGACTGTCAGAGCGCCCGGCGGTGCATCTTCGGTGCCCGTCCCTTGCCCAGTAGCGCCGCGGCGGAGGGCTTCTTCGGTTCGGGAGCGGCCGGTTCCGGGGCGGCCTCGCCTGCCGGCCCCGCGGCCTGCGCCCGCTCCCCCACGCCGAGCCGCGGCAGCTCGGTCTTGGGGCGGCGATCAAACGCTTCGAAGCCCGGAATCTCGTCCCGCTTGAGCAGCCTCTCGATCCGCATCTCGATCCGCGTCAACTGCGGCCCCTCTTCGGGGCTCACGAACGTGTAGGCCACGCCTTCGCGTCCCATCCGGCCGGTCCGCCCCACGCGGTGCACGTAGTCGTCACAGAACTCGGGAATGTCGTAGTTGATGATGTGCGAGACGCCCGACACGTCGATGCCACGCCCCACCACGTCGGTGGCCACGAGGATGCGGGTCGTGCCGTCGCGGAACTGCTTCATCGCCCGATCGCGGGCGCCCTGGGGAAGGTCGCCGTGGATGCAGGCCACCTCGTCCGGATGGCCGCCGTGGCCGCCATTACGGCTACGGCGGCGGGAGAGCCGCTCGAAGATCTTGTCCGTGCCACGCTTGGTCCGGCAGAACACGATCACCTGACGGGGGTTCTCCCGCTCGAGCAGCTTCTCGAGCAGATCGAACTTGCGGGTGGGATCGACCGTGAAATAGGCCTGCTCGATCGTCTCCACGGCGAGCTCGTTGACCGAGAAGTCGAGGATCTCCGGATCCCGCATGTAGCGGGTCGCGAGCTTGGCCACCGGCGGAGGCACCGTGGCGGAGAGCAGCAGCGTCTGCCGGCTCTCAGGGCAGCGCCGGAGAATCTTCTCGATGTCGGGACGAAACCCGATGTCGAGCATCCGGTCCGCCTCGTCAAGCGTCACGATGTCGAGGGCCGACAGCGAGAGCGTGCCCCGGCTCATGTGATCGAGCACGCGGCCCGGCGTTCCCACGATGACCGCCGGATGCTTCGACAGCTTGTCGATCTGCCCCTTGATGGGCTTGCCGCCGTACACCGCCACGCAATGAATCCGGGAGCCATGGGCCAGCTTCTCGAATTCATCCCGCACCTGCACGGCCAGTTCCCTCGTCGGAACGAGCACGAGGGCCCGCGGTCCGCCGCTGCGGCCCGGTTTGAGCATCCGCTCGAGGATGGGCAGCACGAACGAAGCGGTCTTGCCCGTGCCCGTGCGAGCCTGGCCCAGCACGTCGACGCCCGTGAGGGCCCGGGGGATGAGGCCGGCCTGCACCGGCGTGGGGGACGTATAGCCGGCCCGTTCGACGGCGGCCATGGTGGCGGGCGACAGCCCCATCGTGTGGAAACTGCCCGTCGGCTCCGCCGGCTGCCCGCCGCTCTCGTTCACAGACACTCGTGATCCTCTTTCAATTGCTCACAGCCGCATACGGGCCCCCGACGCGAAGGAGCAAACGACCGTTCTTTCCTGCTGAAAACTACCACGGCGGCCCCGTCACGGCAAACGCGGCCCGCCGGTTCGCCCACATTCGTGGACACAAGCCCCATCGGGCTACCGGTCGAAGATCTTGCGGATGGCCCACATGGTGGCCGCACGGCCGGCCCGGGCGATCGACCGCGTCAGCGGGATGCGCTTGGGACAGACGGCGACGCAATTCTGGGCGTTGCCGCACATCTGGATGCCCCCCTGCGACGTCAGCGCCGCCAGCCGCTCGTCGGCGATCATTTTGCCGGTGGGGTGGCCGTTGAACAGCATCGCCTGGCTGATCGCGTGCGGGCCGACGAACGCCGCATCGAACGCCGCCTTCCGGCGGGCTTCGAAGTCGTCCTTCGATTCCCCCTCCCGCTGCACCGCCTCGATCTTCGTGAACTGCGGACAGGCCTCCAGGCAGCAGCCGCAACTGATGCATTCCGACAGTGGATAGGCGTCCTCCTGCTCCTCCGGCGAAATCCGCGGCCCGGGGCCATGGTCGTAGGAATCATCGACCGGCACCCAGGCCTTCACGCGTTCCAGCGACCGGAACAGCCGACGGCGATCGACCACGAGATCACGGACCACCGGAAACTTCGACATCGGCCTCAGCTCGATCTCCTCCTCCTCGTCGAGCAGCCTGTCGACCAGCGCCGAGCAGGCCATCCGCGTCTTCCCGTTGACGAGCATGGTGCAGGAGCCGCAGACCTCCTCCAGGCAGGAGCAGTCCCAGGCGACGGGCGCCACCTTCCGGCCATCCTGCGACGTCGCCTGCGCGGCGATCTTCTGCAGGACGCTGATCACGTTCATGTTCGGCTCATAGGGCACCTCGAACCGTTCCCAATAGCTTTCCCCACCCTCCACGTCCTGCCGCAGGACACGGACGCGGATCCTGCGGACACTCGCCTCGCCCACATGACCGTCGGAATGGCCGTTGGATTCGACTGCCTTGATCATCGCATGTCTCCCGCTTGTTCCAGTTTCGCCGCCCTCGCAAGGCGGCATCGCCCGCTCCGATCACACGCCGACGGCCACGGGCTTCGCGGCTCCGGCGGTCGGTCGCTCTCCCTCTGCCGGCGTCTGACGCTCCTTCCACACCTCCTCGATCGCTTCCGCACCGACAAGGCCGTAGAGCCGCGGACGCGGCTTGATGAGCGAGGTATCGACGTCCTGATAGCTGATCTCCGGATTGCCGTCGGCATCGCACCGGGCGATCGTCGACTTCAGCCACTTCCGGGTATTCTCCTCGAACCGGTCGCACCACTGCTCGGCTTCGCGCCGCTTGGCTGCCGGGTCCGTGGCGGCGAGCCCAGGCATGGCGAAGTCGGGCTTGAAGTGGGCGCCGCGGCACTCGTCCCGCAGGAGCGCCCCCTTCAGGATCAGCTTCGCGACCGGGAACATGTCGCCCAGCGCCTTGGTGAAGACCACGTTCTGATTGGTCCAGTTGCCCGTGTCGGAAAGGGCACACCGCTTCCAGCGATCCTCCAACGCGCAGACCTCCGCGTAGGCGGCCGCGAGCTGCTCGTTGCGTCGCACCACCGTGGCCACACGGGTCATCAGCCCGCCAAGTTCCTGGTGCAGTTGGTAGGGATTCTCATCGCCGGCTGCGCGGGACAACAGGCTGTGATGCCGCTCCTCCTCCCGACGGATCGCGGCGTCGAACAGCCGCTGGTCGACGGGAGCCTTGCCGCCGGCTGCGGCGCCGGCCAGTGTGGGAGCCACGAACAGGCCGCTGAAAATGCACGACAGGAGCGAGTTGGCGCCGAGACGGTTGGCGCCGTGGTACTGATAGTCGCATTCCCCGATCGCATACAGACCAGGGATGCTCGTCTGCTGGTTGCGCGGCGAGCCCTCGACCATCCCACCCGTGGAGCTCCGTTCATAGTCCACCCACAACCCGCCCATCGAATAGTGGACGGCGGGAAAGATCTTCATCGGCATGGAGCGGGGATCGACGCCCTGGAACTTCTCGTAGATTTCCAGGATGCCACCCAGCTTCCGGTCGAGCGTCTCTCGCGGGATGTGAGTGAGATCGAGATAGACGCAGAGTTTGTCCTTCTCCACCGACAGGCCGTCGGTCGTGCAGATGTCGAAGATCTCGCGGGTCGCGATGTCGCGCGGCACGAGATTGCCGTACTTCGGATAGCGATCTTCCAGGAAGTAGTACCGCTCGACCTCCGGGATGTCGCGCGGATCGCGCGGATCCTGCGGCTTCCGCGGCACCCAGACGCGGCCCCCTTCGCCACGGGCGCTCTCGCTCATGAGCCGCAGTTTGTCGGCCCCGGGGATGGCGGTGGGATGTACCTGGATGAATTCCCCGTTGCCGTACCAGGCACCGGCCCGATACGCGCGGCTCACGGCGCTGCCCGTGCAGACCATCGACATCGTGGACCGGCCGTAGATCAGGCCATTGCCACCGGTCGCCAGCACGACGGCGTCGGCCGGAAACGCCCGGAACTGCATCGTGACGAGGTCCTGGCAGATCGCCCCGCGGCAGCGGCCCGAATCGTCGAGGACCGGCCCGAGGAAGTCCCAGAACTCCCACTTTTTGACCCGCCCCTCCACCTCCCGGCGCCGGACCTGCTCGTCGAGGGCGTAGAGCAACTGCTGGCCCGTCGTCGCGCCGGCGAAGGCCGTCCGCTTGTAGAGCGTGCCGCCAAACCGCCGCTGGTCACGAAACCCCTCGGGCGTGCGGTTGAAGGGCACGCCGAGCCGGTCCATCAGGTCGACGATCCGCGGCCCCCAGTCGGCCATTTCCTTGACGGGCGGCTGGTGCTGCAGAAAGTCGCCGCCATACACCGTGTCGTCGAAGTGCTTCCATTCATTGTCGCCCTGCTGCCGCGTGAGCGCATTGACGCTGTTGATGCCGCCCTGCGCGCACACGCTGTGCGACCGCTTGACCGGCACCAGGCTCACCAGATCGACGCCGACCCCCAGTTCGGCCAGTCGCATCGACGCGGCCAGGCCCGCAAGCCCGCCGCCCACCACGAGTACCCTGGGTTGCGCCATGGCATTCACCTTTCTGTTTTCAGAGTGGCGGCGCCGGAGACGGCGGGCCGGACGGCGCCGCCGGACTGCGGCTCTGGCCTCTCGCCCCGCAGCATCCGCTCCCGGGCCTCGCGTTCCTCGTTCATGATCGTCTCGATCGCCTTGGCTTTCTCGACATCCATGCCCCGCATGCCGCCGAGCGCGCCGAGGCCGGCCGCCCCCAGCACGAGGCCCACGACGACGCTCACGGCGTTGGCCCGCCGCATCGCGGCGGGGCTCGTCCACAGGCCCCAGGTGATGCCGAGCGTCCACAGCCCGTTGGAAAAGTGGAAAACGGTGGAAAGAATGCCGATGGCGTAGAGGATCGACACCGCCAGCGGCCGCAGGGCGACGGCGGCGGAACTGGA
>JBJTSM010000369.1:0-3166 GCA_046076685.1 Planctomycetia bacterium
CCGAGCGCGAGCCATGCCCGGGGAAAACGGCTCCGCGCGATCTCGCCCACGGCCGCCAGCACAAGGGCCCACGCAAACACCTTCGCCTCGCATCCCCCGATCACCCACTCGCCAGCCGCGGTCGTGTGCCGCAGGGCCAGCGAGAAAACCGCGGCGGCGAGGACGCGCGGCCACGCCCCCGCGAGCAACGGCACCGTCGCATGGCGAAACCCGCAGGCAAGCGCCGCCCAGCCGAGCCAGCGGCCCACCCACGCCGTCCGCTCGAGCGACACGGTGGCTGCCAGCGGACCGAAGAGCCGGTAGAAGACGCCATGGGCATCGGGGGTCTCCAGAAAAAAATCCCCCGGGCACCAGGCCGGATCGGCCCCATGCCGGGCCTTGGTGAGGTAGGCCGTCTCGTTGACGTCGGGCACGGGCCAGGCGCCCGCGGCCGTGAATACGAGCAGGATCGCGACGACTTCGCCCAGCAACGGGATCCAGCCCGTCGGGCCGCGTGCCGCCGCCGTCTTGGTGGTGTCGCTTTTCCGGGCCATCGTTCGTCCCTATAACCTCCGGGCTCATCCGCGCGATCGCTCGCCCAGGCAATAGGATACCGCCAACCCCATGACCACCCCCTCCTCGCCCCGTTCGAACACGCTCGGCCGCGGGGCCCTTCTCCGGGACGCGGTCGCGGAATCGACGATCGCCGTCGTGGGCGCGCCGTTCGCACTCGCGGCAAAACTCGTCGAACGGGAGGGATTTGCCGCGGTCTATCTCTCCGGCGCCGCCTTCTCGGCCGGATCGCTCGGCATTCCGGACATCGGCCTGTTCACGCTCGACCAGTTGGTCGAGCAGGCCCGCGTGCTGGCCCGGTCGGTGTCGATCCCGCTGGTCGTCGATGCCGACACCGGCTTCGGCGTCCCTGATGACGTCGCCGACTGTGTCGTGAGGCTCGAGGCCGCCGGGGCCGCGGCCATCCAACTGGAGGATCAGCAGTCGGCCAAGCGGTGTGGCCACCTGGCCGGCAAGCAGCTCATCGACGAGGTGGCGATGTGCCAGAAACTCGCGGCGGCGGCCGCCGCCCGGCGGGATTCCTCGACCGTGATCATCGGGCGGACCGACGCCCGGGGCGTGACCGACCTCGACGACTGCCTGCGGCGGCTGCACGCCTACCGCGAGGCCGGCGCCGACTGGCTCTTTCCGGAGGGGCTCCGCACCCGCGGCGAATTCGAGCAGGTGGGCCGGGAATTCGCCGCCACTGGCACGCCGCTCCTGGCCAACATGACCGAGTTCGGCGTCAGCCCGCTGATCGCGATCGAGGATCTCTCCGCCATGGGATTTTCGGCCGCGCTGTATCCGGTCACACTCCTGCGGATCGCCATGAAGGCGATGGAGGCCGGCCTCGGCATGATTGCCGACGAGGGCACACAGGAGAACCTGCTCGACCTCATGCAGACGCGCGAGGAACTCTACGACCTGCTCGATTACGACCCGTCCCGCCCCGACGACTGGGTGGCGAAACACCGCGGAGGAAATCCCTGATGACCGCATCCTCGCAGCCGACCGCCGCCGCCGAATTCGCCCGTGGCCTGGCCGGCATCGTCGCCGGCCGCACGGCGATCTGCTCGCTCGACGGCGATCTCCGCTACCGGGGCTACTCCATCGAGCCGCTGGCGGTCGCGGGAAACTTCGAAGAGGTCGCCTATCTGCTGCTGCATGGCGAACTGCCCACGGCGGCGGCACTGGAGGCGTTTTGCGGCCGTGTGAATGATGCGGCCCGCTCGCTCGACCCGGCCGTCATCGACGCGCTCGGGCGACTCGGGCGCGCCGCGCCCCAGGCGTCGCCGATGGACGCCCTCCGCACCGGCGTCAGCATGCTGGGGCAACTGGAGGAGGACAACCTGCCCGGCTCCCGTGAGCAGCTCCTCGCCCAGGCTGAACGGCTGCTCGGCCAGGTGCCGGCCATCCTGGCCGCCTGGATGGATCTCGCCGCGGGCCGTCGCGTCGCCGCCTGGCCGGAGGGGCCGATCGCCCGGGCCTTGCTCGAGCGACTCACCGGCCATGCGCCCTCCGGGCCACACACGGCGATCTTCGGCACGACGCTCGTGCTCTATGCGGAGCACGAGTTCAACGCCTCCACCTTCACCGCCCGCACGGTCGTCTCCACCGGCTCCGACATGCATTCCGGCATCACGGCGGCGATCGGCGCGCTCAAGGGGCCGCTCCACGGCGGCGCCAACGAGAAGGTGCTCGAGGTCCTCACGCACATCGGGTCGGCCGACCGGGCCGATGCGTGGGTGCACGAGCAGTTCGCCGCCAAGAAGGTGGTGATGGGATTCGGCCATCGCGTCTACAAGGACGGCGACGTGCGGGCGAAGCTGCTCGGCAGGATGTGCCGCGACCTCGTGCGGGGCACGGAAGGCGAGCCGCTCGAGCACCTCGCCGAGCGGGTCGAGCGGCTCATGCTCGACGCCAAGAGCCTCAAGCCCAACCTCGACTGGCCGGCGGCCCGCGTCTACCACGCTCTCGGCCTGCCGGTGCAGGTCTTCACACCGATCTTCGTCGTGGCGCGGATGAGCGGGTGGACCGCCCACATCATCGAGCAGATCGGCGACAACCGGCTGATCCGTCCGCTCTCGCTCTACTCCGGCCCCGCGGCCCGCGAGTATCGGCCCCTTGCCGACCGCGGCTGATCCGCCCGCGACGTCCGCGGCAGATCGCCCGCCCTTACTGCAGGCTCGCCGACTGGCCGACCACGCCGGCGGGCTGCTCGACGGTCGCCTGCACCGTCACGGCCGGCACGGCGCCCTCTCCCAGATCGGTGGAGATCTTGAGCTGACGCTCGACCTTGCCCGACATGCTGCCGGCCGCGAAGGTGACCGGCAGGATGTGCACCGTGGCGGCGGTCGTCTTGGGCTCGCAGGTGAGACACCCGTCCGAGCACGACACGCCCGTCACGCAGAAGGGCCGATTGGCCCGCACCACGATGTTCTTGGTGACGCTCGCCCCGGGCTGAACCGTGCCGAGCGCCAGGAGCTGCGGGCTCACGGTCACCTCGGCGACGACGCGGCCCTCGACGTCCATCGGGATCTGGGCGGCGCGGGGATCGTTGGTGACGAGGATCAGCTGGCCGTTCACGTACCCGGCCGGGGTCTCCGGCTTGAGGCGGACGGTCAGGTCATAGGCG
>JBJTSM010000370.1:0-3383 GCA_046076685.1 Planctomycetia bacterium
GGGCTCGTCGACGTGGAGATCGCCCGCACGGCGCTGGAGATGCAGGGCATCGACGAACTGGGCCTGGACGGCTTCGACCGCCGTTACCTGGAGACGATCCAGCGGGTGTTCGCAGGCGGTCCGGTCGGCATCGAGGCGATCGCGCACACGATGAGTTCGGCCCCCGACACGCTGGAAGACGACGTCGAGCCCTTCCTCTTGCGGTGTGAGTTGGTCGTTCGCACGCCCCGCGGCCGGCGGCTCACCCCCCGCGGCGAGGAGCACCTCGGCACCCCGCCCAAGATCGGTCCGCAGGGGCGGCTGTTTTAGCCGAAAGCGCGGCCCTTTCTGCGGCGATTGACCGGGGGGAGCGTCGTTGGGTAGAGTACGCGACTCAAGTTTCCCGCACCGCAGGTGATCCATGGCCGTTCCCAAGCGACGTCAGTCGAATCAAAAGACCCGTTCCCGTCGGGCGCACGATTTCCTCACGCCCCGTCAGCTGACGTTCTGCTCGAACTGCGGCAAGTCCGTGCCCACGCACCGGATCTGCGGAAATTGCGGCTATTACATGGGGCGTGCCGTCATCAAGACCGAGGAATGATCCCTTTGGCAGCGGCGACCCCTGGAAGCACGGCTGCACTCTTGTTTCCCGGCCAGGGGGCCCAGTCCGTCGGCATGGTGGGAGACTGGTGCGACGCGAATCCGTCTGCATCGGGCTTGTTTGCCCGTGCGGCGGACATCCTCGGCTACGACCTGGCATCGATCTGTCGCCATGGGCCGGCCGAAAAGCTCAACGCGACGTCGGTCAGCCAGCCGGCGATTCTGGTCACGAGCCTCGCGGCGATCGAAGTGCTCAAGTCGCGGGATCCGGCCATCGTGGCCGAAGCTGCGATCACGGCCGGTCTGTCTCTGGGGGAATACACGGCGCTCGTGTTCGCCGAGGCCCTCGATTTTGAATCGGCCGTGCGACTCGTCGACATCCGCGGCAGGGCCATGCAGGAATGCGCGGGCCGTCGTGGGCCGGATGGCGCGACCGCCGGCGGCATGGTCGCCGTCCTCGGGCTCGAACGCGAGCGGGTGGCGGCGTTGTGCGATGAATGCCGCGGAGGAGACGTGCTCGAAGTGGCCAACGTGCTCTGTCCCGGCAACGTGGTCGTGTCGGGTTCCGATGCGGCCTGCCGGCGGCTCGAAGCGGCCGCCGGTGCGGCCGGCGCGATGAAGTGCGTGCGGCTCGAGGTGGCCGGCGCGTTCCATACCGTGCTCATGCAGGAGGCCGTCGAACGGCTGGCGGCGGCGCTGGCCGAGACCACGATCCGGGCGCCGCGAATTCCGGTCGTGAGCAACGTGGATGCCCGGCCGCATGCCGATCCCGCCGAGATTCGCAGCCTCCTGTCGAGGCAGGTCTGCGGCGTCGTCGAATGGCACGACTCGATGACCTACATGCTGTCGACGGGTGTTCGCCGGGTGTGCGAGGTCGGGCCCGGACGGGTGCTCCGGGGCCTGCTCAAGCGGATCGACCGGAGCCTTGCCTGTTCCGGAGTGCCCGAGTGACCGCCCGCGAATCGCTTGCATCACGCCTTGACGATCGACTTCAACACCGTTTGGGAGCCCATCATGACGGACCATAGCCAACAGCCCGCTCAAGCAGCCGACGCGACGAAGGCCCCGAGCGGCGCGAGCCCCGGCCAGAAGCGGCTGCACGTCGATCTTGCCGGACAGGTCGCGCTCGTCACGGGCGCCTCGCAGGGGCTGGGCCGCGCCATCGCCGAAGCCTTGGGGGCCGCGGGGGCATCCGTTGCCCTGGTCGCCCGCAGCGCGGGCAAACTGGCCGAGGTGGCTGCTGGGATCCGGGCGGGCGGCGGCCGCGCGGAAGAGTTTCCCTGCGACGTTTCCAAGGGGGAAGACGTGGCGCGGGTCGTCGAGCAGGTCGTGGAAAAGCTCGGCCGTCTCGACATCCTGGTCAACAACGCCGGGGTGACTCGGGACACCCTCCTGCCCCGGATGAGCGACGAGGAGTGGGATGAGGTGCTCACCACCAACCTCCGCGCCCCGTTCCTCTTCATGCGGGCCGCGAGTCGTCCGATGATGCAGCAGCGGTACGGCAGGATCATCAACGTTTCCAGCGTCTCCGGGCTGATCGGCAACGCCGGCCAGTCGAACTATTCCGCTTCGAAGGCCGGCCTCGTCGGGCTCACCAGGACCGTGTCGAAGGAACTCGCCGGCCGCAAGGTGACGGTCAATGCCGTCGCTCCCGGGTTCATCGCCAGTGACATGACCGCGGCGCTGGGGCCCGCGCTCCTCGACGAGGTGAAGAAGCGGGTGCCGGCCAAGCGGCTGGGCGAGGCCTGGGAGATCGCCGAGGCGGTGCTCTTCCTCGCGGCCCCGTCCTCGGCCTACATCACGGGCCAGGTGCTCGTGGTGGACGGCGGGCTGATCGGCTGACGCATCCCTCGTGCGGGGATCCCCCCGGGAAAAGCCGGGGTTCAGGGGCGGGCCGGCGTGGGCGGGCCGCTTTTCCCGGTATGGACATTTCCGGTCGGCACCGGTTATATCTTCCCCGAACCCCCTGAAGTTCGTCGCCGTCTCAGGTGGATCTGTGATTTTCAGGCGGTTTTTTGCGTCCGGTTGTCAGGAGGATTCATAAGGTGGCTTCAGTTCAAGAACGAGTGATCGACATCGTCGCGTCCCAGTTGGGTGTCAGCAAGGAGCAGATCACCCCCGAGACGTCGTTTATCAATGACCTCGGGGCCGATTCGCTCGACACCGTCGAACTGGTCATGGAACTCGAGGAGGAGTTCGAGATCAACATCCCGGATGATGCCGCGGAGAAGATCCAGACGGTCGGGCAGGCCGTCGAGTTCATCGAGAAGCATCAGGCCTGATCCGTTGTCTCCCCTTTTCTTCGGGCGGTGCGCTGCATGAAGCGACGCGTCGTGGTGACGGGCCTGGGCGTCGTCACCTCGTTAGGCAGAGCCGTAGAATCATTCTGGGATCGCATTCTGCGCGGTGACAGCGGCGTGGGGCCGATCACGCTTTTCGACGTGTCGGGGTATCGGGTGCAGTTCGGCGGCCAGGTGCACTGGGAGCCTGAGAACGAGGGCATCTCCAATCCGAAGGAACTCAAGCGGCTCGATCGCTTCACGCAGTTCGCCCTCGCGGCCGCGAAGGATGCCGTCACCGAATCGGGGCTCGACTTCTCCAAGGAAGATCCCTTCCGCTGCGGCGTGGTGATCGGTTCCGGGATCGGCGGGCTCTGGGAATTCGAGGTCCAGGAGGAACGGCTGCTGCACAAGGGGATCGACAAGGTTTCCCCGTTCACGATCCCCAAGCTCATGGTGAATTCCGCCAGTGGGCACGTCTCCAGCATGTACGGTGTGAAGGGGCCGAATTTCGCCGTCGCGACG